>CANHQK010000056.1 GCA_947462765.1 Bdellovibrionales bacterium | reverse complement strand
TCCGAAACCTCCTCGCTCTTCAGTTCCTTGTTGAGCTGGGTCTTGGCCATCACGCGGACTGCCTCGGGAAGGTTGGGAACCTTGCCGTTGTGCATGTAGGGAGCGGTCAAGGCGATATTCCTCCAGGTTGGTACCCGGAAAAAGTGCTTGTCAGCGGGGTTTTTGGTCACGCCACTTCGACCCTCATCGGCCGTGAGCTCGTACTTAGAGTCATAGGCTGATCCCGGAAAAGTCGGAAACTTCTGGTAGAACCCCGTACCCTCAGGCAGAAGTGGACCGGCAAAATTGGGCCCGGAATGGCAGGAGGTACAGCCCACCGTTTGCACCAGGTTCATTCCCCGGACGGCGGCTGCCGAAAGTGCCTTTTTGTTGCCCTTCAGGTACAGGTCATAGGGAGAATCCGGAGTGATCAGAGTTCGCTCGTAGCTGGCAATCGCCATGGCCAACTGATCAATCGTGATGTCTTTGCTTCCCGGAAATGCCTTTTTGAAGCCTTCCACGTATCCGGGAATCGCCCGGATGCGGGCGATCACCGCATCATGATTTTCCATGCCCATCTCAATCGGATTCGTCAATGGACCCTTGGCCTGCTCTTCCAGACTCTTGGCCCGACCATCCCAGAACTGGACAGACATGAATGCCGCATTCCAAACGGTAGGTGCGGAACGACCGCCATGCTGTCCCTTGATTCCGACGGAATTCGGCCGATTGTCCTCACCTCCCGCCATCACATTGTGGCAAGAGTTACAGGATACCGTCCCGTCTTTCGAGAGCCGGGGATCGAAATAGAGCTGTTTCCCAAGCTCGATTTTAGCGGGGGTCAAGGGGTTCAAAGCCGGAACCGGTGGCTTTTTGGGGAGGGTTTCCATTCCCGCATGAGCCGAACCGGAGAATGCCAATGCCAACAGAGCCAAACTAGAAATTTTCATAATGTTAGTATCCCTTTTCGATGAGAAAACAGGAAAGCGAACCCTTCGATCAAGCAATCGATAGAATCGATCGCGGAAACCCGTTTACGATTAAAAGTACCAACCGAAATAAACTCCGGGGAGCCCGGTGGCGGTGATTTCCGAACCCATCAGGTACTTGTACTCCACCCCGAAATTGAACCCGAGTCCCGCCTGCCAGTCCAAACCGACTGAAGGCCCGTAAAAGGTGCCCCCGGCGGACAGTGAAAGCCCTCCGACCGATCCGGATCCCGAAACTGAACCGATCACCCGTGAGGCACTGGCCCCTCCGAAGAACGACACATTGGAATCGGTCAGGAATACTTTCAAATCCGCACCGTAGGTCTTCACGTCGACAGTGAAGTTCGGATCAGTGGCACTCACACTGCCGTAACCCAGGGTCATCCGGACCCGTTTGGAAATATTGTAAGAAAGGTTGTAACCGATCAAAGTAGGAGCCGGTTCACTCAGAATCCCCACCGAAAGACCGATCCGCTTTGTGGACCGGGAACTGGCATGGGACTCAGAGGAAGCAACCAGAGAAACCAGAGCGAGCAAGCCTGCCAAAACGAAAGATTTGTTCATCATGTGAACATTCTAGAACTCGATTTACTCTGATACCATGAGATTAATTTGACACCGTAACGCATTGCCCCAACGGCATGCTGCGGAGTATGATCCCCGCATGTCAAAACCAACTGTGATCGGAATCAATGGATGCGGCCGCATCGGTCGCAAAGTGCTTCGCCTTGCTTTCTCCCGCCCCGGCATCCGGGTGGCTGCCGTGAATGATACCGGCGACCTCCAAACCCTGGCCCACCTTCTGAAATACGACTCGGTTCATGGCACCTGGGACGCCGACATCCGTGTCGAAGGCAAGGGACTGATCATTAATGGTCAGAGCGTCCATGTATTCTCGGACCGTGATCCGACCCAGCTTCCTTGGAAACAAGAGGGCGTGGAAATCGTGCACGAGTGCACGGGTGCCTTCACAGATAAAGAAAAGGCCCTGAAACACATGGCCGGTGGCGCGAAGCGGGTGCTGATTTCCGCTCCCTCGAAAGATGCGGACCTCACCCTTTGTTACGGAGTGAATCACACCTCTTACGATCCTTCTAAGCATACCGTGGTTTCGAACGCCTCTTGCACCACCAACTGCCTTGCCCCGGCCGCCAAGGTGATCGATGACCACTTCGGCATTGTCAAGGGAACCATGATGACCGTGCACAGCTACACCAACGACCAGCGCATTCTCGATCTCCCCCACAAGGATCTGCGTCGGGCTCGTGCAGCGGCCCTCTCGATGATTCCGACCTCTACCGGCGCAGCCAAGGCGGTAGGACTGGTCCTCCCCCATCTCAAAGGAAAACTCGACGGTCTTTCTATCCGGGTTCCGACTCCGAATGTCTCCGTGGTCGACTTTACAGCGATCGTCAACAAGCCGACCTCCAAAGCCGAAGTCAATGCGGCACTCAAAGCTGCCTCCGAAACCACCCTGAAGGGCGTTCTCGGTTTCTCCGAGGAGCCGCTCGTATCGAGCGACTACAATGGCGATGTCCGGAGTTCGATCATCGATTCCGAGCTGACCATGGTGATGGAAGGCAATCTGGTGAAGATCATCACTTGGTACGACAACGAATCCGGCTTCTCAAACCGGATGCTGGACGTGACCGAGTACATGGCCTCGAAAGGGATCTGATCCATGAGACTGAAATCGATCCGCGAACTCCCGCTCCGGGGTAAAAAACTCTTTCTGCGCCTCGACTTCAACGTGCCACTCTCGGCCCCTGATGCCGAGGGAAACCGCAGGGTTGAAGACGACACCCGGATCCGTGAAGCGTTGCCTACGATTCGTTTTGCCCGCGAACAAGGCGCGAAAGTGATCATCGCCTCGCACCTCGGTCGTCCGAAAGGCCGCCGGAATGAGGATTTTTCGCTTTTGCCGGCTGCGGACCGACTGGCTGAGCTCCTGGGTACCGAAGTGACCCTGATGGACGACTGTATCGGCGAAGGGGTCGAGCTCAAGGCCGCCTCTCTTCAAAACGGCGACGTGATGGTGCTCGAGAATCTGCGCTTTCACAAAGAGGAAGAAGAGAACGATCTGGGCTTTGCACAAAAACTGGCGCGCCTCTGCGATGTTTACGTGACGGACGCTTTCGGAACCGCCCACCGAGAACACGCATCGACCCACCGCCTGCCTTCAATCATGCCAGACCGGGGTATGGGCTTTTTGATCGAGAAAGAAGTGAAGTACTTCGATGGGATCCTCGGAAATCCTGTAACTCCTTTCCACCTCATCCTGGGTGGAGCCAAAGTGAGCGACAAGATCAAGACCATCTCCGCGCTCATGAAGCATGTGAATGGGGTCGTGATCGGTGGCGCAATGGCTTACGCCTTCATGAAGGCGCGGGGCGAGACCATTCCGCCCGAGTGGAAGCAACCTGCACCGGAAGACGTCGAGGCAGCGAAGCACCTCCTGACCGAAGCCGAGAAAAAGCACATTCCTTTCTTGCTTCCTCTTGATACGAATCTCGGCTTTGATATCGGTCCGAGAACGATCGAGGAATACGTCCGTTTTCTCTCTACGGCGAAGACCGTATTCTGGAACGGACCTCTGGGTTGGTTCGAGAAAGCTCCTTATGACCGCGGAACCCGCGAAGTCGCGACTGCACTTGCCGGCCAGGCGTGCGTAAAAGTCGTGGGCGGTGGCGATACGGTTTCTGCGATCACCCAGGCAGGGCTTGCCGAGAAGTTTGACCACCTCTCGACCGGTGGTGGAGCGGCGCTTGAGTACCTCGAGACCGGCTCGCTTCCGGGCATTGAAATCCTCCGGGCCCCCTACCGCCCCACTTCTCCGGATCTGGTATGAAACCCCGCGGAGTTTTGTTGGCTGGAAACTGGAAGATGAACCACGGACCCGCTGCGGCCCGCGGTTTTTTCGAAGCCCTTCCCTGGTCCGGTAAAGAGGGGGCGATCATGCGGATTTATCCCTCTTTCCTTGCTCTTCCCACGGCCCTCGATGCCGTGAAGACGGGTGGAAAGAAGATCGAAATCGGAGCACAAAACTTCCATGCCGAGAAATCGGGCGCCTTCACCGGGGAGGTCTCTGGACCGATGCTGCAAGAAATCGGCATCCGTCAGGTGCTCCTCGGGCACTCGGAGCGCAGGCAGTACTTTGCCGAGACCCCGCCCCTGATCCTGAAGAAAACCGTCAGCGCACTCCAGCAAGGCTTCGAGGTTTTACTCTGCATCGGGGAGACCTTGGATGAACGAAATGGCGGACAGACGCTTTCGGTGTTGACCCATCAGCTCGAATCCACGCTGGCTGATCCGACCTGTGCTGCGGCTTTTGGGAAGACCCTGCACCTGGCTTATGAACCCGTATGGGCCATTGGAACCGGGGTGACCGCCACCCCGACCCAGGCACAGGAAACGCATGCCAGCCTCCGCGGCCTGATCAGCCGGACCCTGGGACAGGACATCGCTAACGCGGTGCGCATCCTTTACGGGGGTAGCGTGACCCCCGCTAATTTCGCCGAGCTCTTGGCCTGTCCGGACATCGATGGGGGCTTGGTCGGGGGAGCGAGCCTGAAGCCCGATAGTTTTGGAGCCCTTTGGAGCCTCATTTAGAGGGAAGCCTTTGCATTCTTGGGGTTTCTTGATACCTTACGGAAATCTATGATTACCTTCATCACGGTCGTACATATCTTTACTGTGGTCCTTCTCGTTGTGGCAGTGCTGCTTCAGTCCGGCAAAGGTGCCGAGATCAGCGCCACGTTCGGCGGATCGAGCCAGACCGTGTTCGGCAGCTCCGGCGGTCAGAACTTCTTCCAGAAACTCACCTACACCTTGGCCGGCGTTTTCATGTGCACTTCGCTCATCTTGACCGTGCTGCCTTCGAAACTGAAACGCTCGGTGCTCGATGGCTACACACCTCCTGCGGCCGCACCGGCTTCGGCGCCAGCCTCCGCTCCAGCGGCTCCGGCAGCAGATTCTACGGCTCCGGCAGCTCCGGCTGAGAACAAGAAGTAAGGCGTCAGCCCCTCTCCAAACATGACTTCTGCTACTCATGAGGTGATATGAGCCGGGCGCTTCGAAATTTCATTTCGATTCTCCTACTCCAGATGCTTCTTGTGTCATGCTCGGACAAAAATGGATCAGAGAATCTGATCCCCCTGAGCCCGCTCGAGGTGAACACCCTTTCTTTGCCCTCGAGCAACACCCACAATCCCAACTCCACCTGGTGGGGCTACCACATGAGCAAACTCGCGAGAGACGGCGAGTTTGTCTAAGTCGGCATCATCGAGAATGACACCGGGAACCCGGCCATTACCGCCCTCTACAATGTCTACAAAGTCGGCCCAGATGGAAACAGGATCTTGGTGGGCAGTCACTCCGCATCCAGACCTGGCAATCTTCTGATCACCAGTGACGGCGCCCTTCATGTTTTTGTTTTTCAACCGCTGGATGCATCAATCAACGATTCGGTCGGGAACCTGGTTTATTACCATTACCCGGACGCGAGGACGAATCTGTTCACGACAGTGACGTCAGAGACGATCCAATCCTCTCCCTCGCCCGTTCAAGAGTCGGTCAATATCCGCATCGGCGCCACCTTGAATGCCAACAATGTCCTGGCCGTGGGATACGGTTTGAACTTCGAGGCTTCGACCGCCTCGAAATCGATGGTGGTGTTCACCAAAACCACCGGGCAAACCTGGCAGAAGAGAATCTACAGTAACCTCGCTCATGAATACTACTATCCCTTCATCGCTCTGACCGGTTCGAATCGGATCTTTATTTTGCCAGTTCAGGATGACTTCGTGCAGGCGAGTCCGCCTTTCAATCGGTACTACAAGTCCCCTCTGCTTTTGTTCGATGGAACCTCGTGGTCGCAACAGATGATTCTCGATTTGTCGACCCATCCGTCCGCGATCGGGGATCAAAACAAGCAACTCGTCGAGCAAAGCGAGCTGTTCGAAACCACTTCCGGAAATGTCATGGCAATTGTCATCGACAAATCGAATGGCTTCTATGCGTTCAGCTTCAAGAGTGTAACGTTCGATTCCACAGGGACCCTGATCGCGACTGAGCATCTGGACTGGGCTTCCGGTAAGTCCATGAGATGGATCCGCGCGTTCGAAATCGAATCCGGTCTTTATTACCTGGGCTTGAACAACACGGGGAGAGTCTACCTTCATAGAGCGGCCAGCAATCAAACTGTGCGGATCGAACTCAGTGGGATGAATGGAGCCTACATCTATCTCTCCTCCGCTCGGGGAGGTTCGCATCAGAATCACGACTCACTCGATCTGCTCGCCATTCCTGGCAACTCAGGCAGCTACCCTTCTCCCGGAATGAAGTTACACGTCATTTCGAAATCGAGGATCAAGGCATTGTTCTGACAAGCCCGATCATTTACAGGCAGGATCGGACTTCAAGTCGATATTTGTGACCTTCTTCGAGTGCTGCTCGAGCTCCGAACCCACATCCGAGAGGTGCCCCGAACCATAAACGGTGACCGGGCGTCGGTAGAGTTCCCTTCCTGTTTGGATCGCTGAAAGAAGCGATTGGTTCCGCATCAGATCGAGCCGGTCTTTCAAACGATTCGTCCCTTGGAGTGAACCTCCGGGAGTGCTACCGGCAATCGGCCGGACATCCTGCGCGAGCGTGGTGGCATCTTTCGGAAGAGGACGACCATTCAGTTCCTTGTACCTGGTTTCGAACCATTCGGAAGTGACACAAGGATCCACTCCCCGATTGCGACACACGGTCTCGATCTCAGCCTCCAGACCCGCACTATCGGGACTCGCGTAACCATTCAAGATGCTCATGAAGATGGCATCCTTTTGCAGAGAGGCAAGCGTTGCACCCTCACCGTACAAGCCGGGATACTGCTCCGGCGGGAAGGCGGCGAGATCCGCTGCGGAAGGATACTGGTTATCTCCCGGGATGATCGCTGCTTGCTTGAAAAAAGCCCGTTGAATCAGGAAGGTACTTTCCGACTTCATGTCTTCCCGCTTGGTAAACGCGTCCCGAAGCACACCGGCACAGTCGAGAGGCTCCCCGGCTTCCCGTCCCTCGATGATCACGGCATCGGTCATGCCCGAAAAAGCACGTTTTTCCAAATCCTTCTGCGCTTGCTTCAATTGCTCAGGATCGAGTTTATAAAAATGCTTCATTCCGAGAAAACGGCTCTCATCGAAACGGACCTCCTGAATCAACTCGTTAGTCCCGGCCTTTGGAGCGAACTTGCAGGCGGGGGTTTCCGTAACATTCAGTTTCCAGGTCTGATTCGGAGGGGCCTTCATCCGCTCCGCGACCCTCCGGTTCTCACGAACGAAGAAATACAGATTCTGCTGAAACCGCTTCACTCCGCCCTTCTCCGGACTCAGGGACTCGACCAGCCGATCCCAGCCCCGTTCTTTCATCTTTTTCTGGAATTCCCGGGGAGACAGGGGAGGATCACTCTCTGCCCATTGGCACGAAACCCGGAACATCTCTTCCAGACCTCCCGAGTTCGGTTGCTTCCGGGCTGACATCTCCTTCGGGCACAAAAAGCCGGGGAAACCGAACTGAGTCGCAAGTCGGTAAATACCCTGCAGATCACCCAGCACATCGGCTGAGCTCGGACTCAAGAAACCCGAAATCAGAAAAGCAATCATGACTCTCACAGTCATGATTATCACCCTGAACCGGTAGCACCTCAAGTGCATTCAAGCATTTAACCGCCAAATCGCTGGAGAATCACCTCTTTGCGATAAGCGAAGATCTTGCTCACATCTGAGCGTACCTTGCCCAGACCCATGAGAGACCCCAGTTTGCCCATCGGCAGACGATACCGGACCCAGTCCTTGAGCAGAGTTCCACCCTTGACCACCTCGAAACTGTGTTCGTGGTACCACAGCGAATACGGTCCTTTGAGCTGGTTATCGACAAACAAAGTGGGGGGATTCCACTCGGCAATGTCGGTCAGCCAGGCGATAGGCACCCCATGGAGCTTGAGTCGGTAACGGATCTTCGTCCCCTTTTCGATCGTGTCTCCGGTCGAAACCGATTTGATTTTGAAATTGAGCCACTCAGGAGTGATCGACTCGAGATTGCGAGCGTCGGAAAAGAACGGAAACACCTCGCCCAACTCGCGTGGGACGAACTGCTCAGCGTACTGGATAAATGTCGCCCGATGCGGCTCGAGCGGATGTTGATGCCAGGAGCAAATTTCCTGGAGAAGCTCATGAACCGTTCCGTAGCGGAATCTGAACCCGGTTTCAGCCATCCGGACTGAGGCCACGGACTGACTCTGGAGCAACAAATCCGCCATCTCACCCAGGGCTAATTTCAGTGCCAATGCCGGAACGGGAGGTCCGGGTTGCACATGCAGGAGCACGCACAAACGCTGGGTGAGGAGCTTCTGCATCACCGGTTGTTCCACCACCAGATTGTACGGTCCCTCTACGGTCGGGGTCTTGAGTGCATGGACCACAAACCGGGCGGCATCCTCAAGGTGGATGATGCTCATCAGCTGGTGACCGTTTCCAATCACTCCACCGATGCCATTCAGGATCGGATCGAGCATCTTCGGAAAGGCTCCGCCCTTGTGGCTCATCACCACGCCGGTCCGGAGAGTCACCTTACGGATACCCGCAGGAAGTGCGCTTAAGGCTCCCTCCCACTGATCGCACACTTCGGCCAGAAACCCGCTCCCTTTCCCGGAATTCTCATCGAATACTGTTCCATCCCGGGAGTCACCATACCAGCCGACGGCTGACGCCTGGATCCAGTGCTTCGGTGTCGAGCGAGAATAAACCGCCGAGATCAGCTCCCGGGTGGCGTCCGAACGACTTGTAAGAATGCGTTTCTTGAACTCCTCCGTCCATCGACCGCCGGAGAGATTCTCACCCATCAAATTGATCACCGCATCGACGCCTTCGAAGGCGGAGAGGGTCGCTTCAGGGAATGCGTGCCCGGCCCCTTTCCACTCGGCGATCTTGCAGAAAAAAGGAAGCTCCTGGCGGGCAGAGAGCGCATTCCGGCTCAGCGCTACGATTTCAACATCGTCCTGAGCGAGCAACTTTCCAACTTCTTTTCCGATGAGACCGGTAGCGCCAGTGAGTAGGATTTTCATGAGGCTACTTTAGCACCCGTTGACTCAAGGAAGAACAAAGAAAAACCCCGATACGGAATCCGCATCGGGGTTCTCCCTCACACTTATTCGGAAGGCAGGATTATTTCCCTGCTGCTTCCTTGGCTTTCTTCTCTTGGAATTTCTTCACGAGCTCATCCTGCACGTTGCGGGGAGCTGCGGAGTACTTCTGGAATTCCATCGAGAACTCGCCCTTACCTTGGGTGGCAGAACGGAGATCGGTGGAGTAGCCGAACATCTCGGAGAGCGGCACTTCGGCTTCGATCACGCAGTAACCGTCTTGAGAGCCAGAGTTCACAATCACCCCACGACGCTGGTTCACTTGGCCCATGACCGACCCCTGGAATTCCTCGGGTGCAGAGACTTCGAGCTTCATGATCGGCTCGAGAACGACCGGAGTTGCACGCTCGTAACCTTCCCGGAATGCCATGAGCGCAGCGGTCTTGAACGCTTGCTCAGACGAGTCGACCGCGTGGTATGCGCCATCGTTGATCACGCAGCGAACGCCCACGATCGGGAAGCCGATGAGACGGCCTTCTTTGATCGCTTCTTTGAAGCCCTTGTCCACAGCTGGGATGAAGTTCCGGGGAATGACACCACCGGTGATCTCATCCACAAATTCATACTGGAGTACGGCGTCCGAAGGAAGCGGTTCGAGGTATCCGGCCACACGACCGAACTGACCGCTACCACCGGTTTGCTTCTTGTGCGTGTAGTTGAACTCGCCTTTGGCCTGGATGGTCTCGCGGTAAGCGACCTGGGGCTTGCCCACCACCACTTCGCAATTGTATTCGCGCTTCATCCGCTCGCAGTAGATCTCAAGGTGGAGTTCGCCCATCCCGCTGATGATCGTCTGGTTGGACTCTTCATCACGATGCACGCGGAAAGTAGGGTCTTCCTTGGTGAACCGGTTCAGAGCCTTCGAGAAGTTGTTCTCGCCAGACTTGTCCTTGGGTTGTACGGAGAGTGAAATCACCGCATCCGGTACGAACATGGACGTCATGGAGTACTTCACGGTTCCATCGGTAAAAGTATCACCGGAAGAACATTCCACACCGAAGAGGGCCACGATGTCACCCGCTTTGGCGTGCTCAACATCGTTCATCTCGTTGGCGTGCATCCGGACAATCCGGGGAACTTTAACCCGCTTTTCATTGGAGGAATTGACGATGAACTCGCCCTTCTTGAGCGAACCCTGATAGATCCGCATGTAGGTGAGCTGACCGTAACGACCGTCTTCGAGTTTGAATGCCAGGCCGACGAACGGAAGACCTGAATCGGACTTGAGCGAGATTTCGGCTTCGTTGTTGTTCTGATCGAGAGCGATGTTCTCTTTTTCAGCCGGATTCGGGAGGTAATAGGTCACACCGTCGAGCAGGAGCTGAACGCCCTTGTTCTTGTAAGCGGAGCCCACGAATACCGGGGTCAACTGGAGAGAAAGAGTTCCTTTACGGATGGCAGCGCGCAGTTCTTCGACGCTGATTTCCTCTCCGTTCAGGTACTTTTCACCGACGACTTCGTCGAACTCGGCAGCCGCGGAGATGAGATCTTCACGGTACTTCTCGCACTCGCCTTTGATGTCGGCTGGGATTGCTTCTTCGCGGATGTTCTCGCCATTGTCACCGTCGAAGTAGAAGGCTTTCATCTGAACGAGATCCACCACGCCCTGGAACTGGTCTTCCGCACCGATCGGGTACATCACCAGGTGAGCGTTGTGACGGAGCTTTTCACGGAGCATCTGCATGCCGCGGAAAGGGTTCGCACCGGCGCGGTCCATCTTGTTGATGAAACAGAGGCGGGGCACTTTGTAGCGCTTCATCTGACGGTCAACGGTGATCGACTGGGACTGAACGCCCGCGACCGAACAAAGGACGAGTACGGCGCCGTCGAGAACGCGGAGCGCGCGCTCCACTTCGATGGTGAAGTCCACGTGGCCCGGAGTATCGATCAGGTTGATGTTGAAGCCTTTCCACATGCAATAAGTTGCAGCGGACTGGATGGTGATCCCTTTCTCGCGCTCGAGTTCCATGAAGTCCATGGTCGCACCGACCTGGTCCTTGCCCTTCACTTCGTGAATGGCGTGGATCTTCGAGGTGTAAAACAGGATCCGCTCGGAAAGTGTGGTTTTTCCGGAGTCGATGTGCGCGGAAATTCCGATGTTTCTCACCTTATCGATCGGTACTTTTGAAGTATCTTCAGCCATGGTTCTAGCTCCTCATTCTTGCTCAATGTCACGGCCCCTCCCCTCCCTGAATTCAAGGCGGAGCCGGGATCACGCGGTAAAAGTTGTTTTTGGACCTGAAAGTGATACCTGACTCAAGGGCTTCTTGCAACCTTTTCGGCATGCCTGACCGGGCGAGTCAAACAATCGCACACCTGGGCCCCTTTCCCTATGCTATCCTCAAGTCATGGCAAAAAAACTGCTCCTGTGGATGGACCTCGAAATGACGGGTCTCGATGAAAAGACCGACCGGATCATCGAACTCGCTGCGATCATCACCGACTACGACCTGACACCCGTGGACCAAAAACACTACGTCATCCACCAACCCGCTGAAATCATGGAAAACATGAACGACTGGTGCAAGGAACATCACGGCAAGAGCGGACTCACCGAATTGGTCAAAACCGGCTGGAAGCAGGAAACCGTCGAAGAGGAACTCTGCGCCTGGGTGAGGAAACATTTCGGATCTAAAAAAGGGAAGGACGGAGCGGTCCTCGCCGGAAACTCCATCCACAACGACCGTCGCTTCATCGATGCTCACCTCCCCGCTTTTGCGGAGGTCCTCCATTACCGGATGGTGGATGTCAGCTCGTTCAAAGAGGTGTTCCGGGAACGCTACGGCATCAAATACGAGAAGAAAAACGCCCACCGGGCGATTGGCGACCTCGAGGAGTCCATCGCCGAGCTCAAACATTATTTGAGTTTCGTCAAACTCCCGGTCTAAGACTTGAGCTCGATCCAGACCGGACAGTGATCCGATCCGAATACCTGCCGCTCGTGTCCGATGTCCTTCACCTTTTCGACCAGATTGTCGGAAACGACATGGTAGTCGATCCGCCATCCCGTATTATTCGCCCGAGCATTCGCACGGTAGCTCCACCAGGTGTATAGGCCGGTTTCCCCTGGATGGCGCTCACGAAACACATCGCGCATGCCGTTCTTCAAGAACTTCGACATCCACTCGCGCTCCTCGATATAAAAGCCCGGCGAGTCCTGATTGCTTTTGGCGTTCTTGATGTCGAGCTCGGTGTGCGCGATGTTCAGATCTCCCTGGACAATGACACCCTTTCCGGTTTTCGCCTTCTTTTGGCAAAAGTCGAGGATCGCTTCACAAAACTCGATCTTGTATGGAAGTCGCGCACGCTCGTCCTGCGAGTTGGGAAAGTAACAATTCAAAAGATGGAAGTCCTCATACTCGAGAATTTGAATCCGACCCTCATCGTCGAATTTGGGCTCGCCGATCCCTTCATGATAGGCAAGTGGTTTGACCCGGCTGAAAACCGCTGTTCCGCTGTACCCTGGCTTTTTGGCTGCGTGCCAGTAGACTTCATAGCCCTCGTAGGCAAGCATCTTCGGATCGACCGCCTCACGATGGGCTTTCACCTCTTGGAGACCGATCACATCCGCATTCACCTTGTGGAACCAGTTCTGGAACCCCTTCCCGAGAATGGCGCGATACCCGTTCACATTCCAACTGACGATCTTCATCCTGATTTCCTCATCCCCACCGGTGAAAAGCCGGATGTCCCTCTTTGACCGCGACAAAAGTTCCCGTACAGGTTGCAGTCGGCTTTCCGGAATCGTGGGCCGTACTGTACAACTCTGCCTGGATCACGGCACGATCCGAACTCAGTTCTTTGACCCGGGCCACCAGCCTCACAGGGGCTCCACTCGGAGTCGGCGCCCGCAATTTCACATGAAAATCAGCGGTAACGGTGCAAGGAGGCTCCGAAAGTCCGGCCTGGACCATAAGGGCGTTCGCCGCCGTCCAGTTGGAGTGACAATCCAGGAGCGCTCCAATGATCCCGCCATTCACCATCCCGGGAAAAGCCTCATGGTGAGATTCAGGGTGGAATTCAGCCACAACGCTTCCATCGGGCTGTGCGAAGCTCCGGATGCGGAGCCCCTTGGAATTGGCCGGGCCGCATCCAAAACAGATACTGTTCGGAGCATGGGTTTCTTGAAGACT
>CANHQK010000055.1 GCA_947462765.1 Bdellovibrionales bacterium | reverse complement strand
CGGGTCACAAAACTGATTCCGGCGGACTGATAGGTCTGGATGTCCCCGAGAGCGGGGACTTCCTCGAGCAGCTCGACGGACATCACGAGAGACTCGAGCAATTGATGGATCGCCCGGACCGTCTCAGGCTGGGCGCCTTCCGGAGAGGTCAGACGAATGTACTGACGGAGGGGATTGTACGCAGCCTTTTCAATGGTCTCTGCCTTGGGCACGGAGATCTGAATGGCGGCGCTTCCCGCATCGTGCTCTCGCAAAAAGTGAAGAGCTGAAAAAGCAGCATCAGCGTCTTGAGCATAAAGGCGATCGAACGCATGGCCGAGCACCGCCTGGATGGCGATCTCATAACCGGAATCGACTTCGAGGTAATCCGAAAGAACAGAGAAAGCCTTCCCCGACTCGCGGGCCCACTCGAGAAGTTTTTTCGGCCCATTGGCCATTCCCTCGCGGGCACGCTCGAGCTCTTCGAGGCTCTTCAGGCGGGAAGTGACCGAGGCAAGCACCTTCAGCGCCTGATCGCGCTCCTGACGAGTGACCTTGATTTTGGACTCGAGACCGCGCAGCTCGTCGCGCTTTTGCTCGAGCGCTTCACGAGCAGCTGCACGAGACGCCTGCTTTTCTTCGAGTGTCGCTGACAATACTTCAAACTCGGCACGGCGCTCTGCAAGCTCAACGTTCAACTCGCTATTTTGTGAGTTGAGACGTTCCAACTGACCCTCGGACCCCTGGATCCGCTCCTGAAGCGCTGCGATTCGAGAGTAACTCTGTGAGGATTTTTGAGTCAGCTCCACGAACTCGCGCCGTTTCATCTCGGCCTGGCGCTTGTCCTCGGAGTGCGACTGACGGAGCGTCACCACACGGGCGGCGAGATCTTCCGCCTCGTTGGCGATGTTCTCGAAGCGAGCATCCAAGCCTTCGAAATCCTCCTGCTTCAAGCTCACGGATTCGCGGAGTCGAGTCAGATCGTCTTCAATCTGGCCCTTTTCTGTTCCGAGCTGAACCAATTGGCGGTTCAAATCCTCTTGGCGCCTGCGCGAAAGATCGAGGGCACTCTGGTGCTGGGTCAGCTCATTGGAGGCTCGCTCAACCTCCGCCTGCAACTGCTCGACCACCTTGGAGTCGGTCAACTGGAGGGTCCGATGCGACTCGAGATCGAGCTCGCACTGGGACAGCTCCGCGCGGAGACCTGCAAGCAAATGATCGAGCCCGGTTCGATCCTGATCGATCTTATTCAATTGACGATTCAGCACCTGATAACGACGGCGGCCCCAGGTGGTTTCTTTTTCAAGTAGCTCGGACCTGTATTCCTTATACTTGCGAGCCTTCTGCGCCTGGCGTTCAAGACTGGCCAAAGAGCGATCGATTTCGGCCAAAACGTCGTTGATCCGCTGGAGGTTCTGGTTCGCTCCCTCGAGTTTTCTCAGAGATTCCTTCTTGCGCTGCTTGTACTTGGCGATCCCGGCCGCGTCTTCGATGAGCAATCTGCGGTCTTCGGGCTTGGAATTAACCACCTTGCCAATCTGCCCCTGCTCGATCACAGAGTAGCCTTTTGCACCCACACCGGTATCCAGGAAGAGTTCCTGGATGTCTTTCAGGCGGGCAGGAACACCATTGATGAAATACTCACCTTCGCCGGTACGGTACACACGACGGGTAACCGAGATTTCTTTCGACTTGATCCCAGCCTTGGCTTTCGCATTCCCGTCGATGGCGTCTGAATCGAAATCTTCCGCAAGAGAAGCACCCATCGGCGCGCTCTCGGTATCGAGATACTCTTGCTCCATCACCAGAGTCGCCTCGGCCAACCCGAGGGGCTGATACTTGGAGCTCCCTTTGAAAATGATGTCGTCCGATCCGCTGGAGCGGATGTGCTTGTAGGACTGCTCCCCCATCACCCAGAAGAAGGCGTCGACAATATTCGACTTGCCCGAGCCGTTCGGACCCACGATCCCCGTGATCGGGCGATCGAAGTAGATCACGGTCTTGTCTTTGAACGATTTGAACCCTTGAATTTCCAGGCGCTTGATTTTCATGATGCAGTCCCCCGATGGTGCTAAAAAAATGACACCCTATCCGAGGGAAGTTTTCCCTTAAATGACGGGAAAAGGCAAGCATTGGCAGCGGGAATTTGGTGGAGCGTCAAAAATCGTGATTTCAGACACTTAGGGACTTCATCAAAACAAAAAAAGGGCCCGGACATCGGTCCGGGCCCTTAGAGTCATCACGACTACTATTCAGGGGGGTTGGGGTGGATCATCGCCTGTTGTTTATTCTGTCGGCTCCCTACCCTTGGAGTCCCCCTCTATCAGCTATTCAGTTTTTCGAGCTTGAGCCGCAGCTATCTGACCCGGCCAGGCCTGACACAGCGGTTCATGAGGTCTACCGACGCCAGGTAGCTCACTCATGCGGTCACTAGCGTGGAGGCCCCACGCAGTGGACCTCTTCCTTTTCGTCCTTCGCGTATTGAGACAGCTTACGTGCTGCGTTTTCTCTCATACGTCCTCCGTGAAATCAGAATCACATAGGCAACCAATTCGGTCAACAATTATTTCAAAGAAATCACTTTATTTTTTTGCTCAGCAATTCCAATATTTTAGCATGAAAACACTGTCACTAGTCCTGCCGGCCTACAATGAAGCCGCTCGACTACCCCGCACCTTCGAATTGCTCCATGAAGCCAAAGGGGCGCAGGTGTTTTCAGGGTTTGATCTCAAAGAGATTCTCATCATCGATGATGGCTCCCGGGATGCCACAGCGGCAATTTCAGAGCACTCAAAGAGCCTGTTGCCGGAAATCCGCGTGGTTCGAGTCAGCCCCAATCAAGGCAAAGGAAACGCGATCCATGTCGGACTCAGGGAGGCTCAGAGCGAATGGTGTCTCATCGCGGATGCCGACTCTGCCACACCCTGGAACCAGTTCATCAAACTGAGGGACGCCTGCCTGACGAGTGAGAACACTCTCTGTGAAATCGGCATGGGCTCACGCGATCTACCAGAGAGTCACCGTGCCGTACGCCAATCGAGCCTGAGAGAAAATCTCGGCCGCCTGTTCAATCTTGCCGTCCGTCTGGTGACCGGACTTCCTTTCAAAGACACCCAATGCGGCTTCAAGCTCTTGCATCGCCCGAGCCTGGTCCGATTTCTGCCTCTACTCAGGGTGCGGCGCTTTGCTTGGGACGTTGAGCTTCTTTTGTTTGCAGTGAAAGCGCAACTGCGTATCCGGGAAGTTCCGGTCGACTGGGAACACCAGGAAGGAAGCCGGATTAGCCCGCTGAAAGACGGTCTCGAAATGTTTCTGCGGGTTCTCCAGATGAGGTTCCGAGTGCTCCTGACCCGGATTCCCGATGTCCGGTAACCTGAGCCCAGGAAAAACCGCCGCACTCATCACAGGGGCGCTCTGGGCCTGGATTCTCACCCATACCCCCACCTTCGATTTCGACGAATCGCTTTACCGGAGCGTGGCTTCAGCAATGAAGCTCTCTGAGAACCCCTGGCTTCTGGAATGGGATGGCAAACCCCTCCACCACAAGCCTCCCGTTTTATATTGGTTGATGGTGGCCGCGAGTCGGATCATCGATGGAGCCGGGGTGGCGATCAGCTCAGTTGCAGCACGAATTCCATCCCTTTTCTCGAGTCTCGGCATTTTGTGGTGGCTGTACCGCTCCGGGGGCCGGAACGCGACCCTCGCGTTTCTGTGCGGATTTTTTCCTCTACTCACTGGATTGGCGGTGATTTTCGACCCCCTCCAGTCTTTGATGCTCCTTCCAGCATTGGTTTTGCCGTCACGCTGGTTCGAGCAAGACCGTGGCCCAAACTGGAAAGAGGGCCTGATCGTGGGGATTTCGATGGCTCTCGCATCTGCGACCAAGGGATTGAATGGTCTTCTGATTCCCACCGGAGCCCTGGGGCTTCATCTTTTGCTCCACGCGAAACGATGGGGCATCAGAAGAGTGCTGAGCGAGGGGGTTAAAGTGCTCGGCTTGGCGGTTCTGCCGGGAATGGTTCTGACCGCTTTAGCTTACCTCTTCTACGATCGGATGCTCGGCCGCGATTTTTCGAGGGAGTTCTTGTGGGTCCAACATTTCGACCGGAGCCGGAACCCCATGGAGGCACACGGAGGGACCCCGATTTATCACTTTGCGATTTTGTTTTTCGGAGGCGGCTTTCTGACTCCCCTACTCGGCTACCAGTGGTTCCGGAAAAAGCCGGACCTGCTCCGCTTGGGCTTTCCACTCACTTTCGCCCTGACCTGCGCCCTGCTCTTCACCCTTTCGGCCACCAAGCTCCCCCACTATACCTGGCCGGCATGGGCAGCCCTGGCTCTATTCACCGCCAAGCTAACCGACCATCCAGAAAACGAATCCTCAAAGAACCTGCCCGACCGCAGAATCGGTTTTCTTTTGTCTTCCCCGGTGTTTCTGATGGGCACCCTCGCCCTATTGCTGTCGATTGCACCGGGGTTGTTTCTTCAAAGTCTCCCGGACAGCCCCCAGGGCAGAACCTGGATCGGTAGCGTCTTTCCGCTCGATTGGCCGACCCGGATCGCCCTGCTGATGACGGCCATTTCTTGTTTCTCATTCCAGATCCTGAGGCGCACAACGACCCGCAATCCCGGCAAAACAGCCCTCGCAGCGACCCTCGCTTACGCAGGAGTGGCTTACGCACTCGTTCCCGTTGCGGATCGCTTGATGGTGAAGCCATTCTACGATGTCGCCACCACAATCCGGAACAAAGCCCCACCCCGGGATTCTTGCATTCAATACTCGGGGCCCCTTTCGGCCACGCTGAGTCTGGCCCTGGCACCGGAATTCACTCAAAACGATTGCGCGGACAAGCTGGCTCGATTCAGGATCACTCCGGTCTGGAGAGAAACCGAATGCGTTCGCGAAGGCTATCGCTTGATCGAGCGCAACCCGACCTTGCTACTGTGTGAATCGCCCTGAAACAGGAGGAACCATGTCAAAAATGAAAGCCCGCTACCTAGGAACCCTACGCTGTGAAGCCGACCATGCGGATTCAGGAACCCGAATTCTGACCGATGCCCCGAAAGACAATCAGGGACAAGGGTCCCAATTCTCACCGACCGACCTTCTTTGCACCAGCCTGGCCACCTGCAAGCTCACCATCATGGGCATCAAGGCCAAGGCACTGGGAGTCGATCTGAGCGGAGTCGGAGTGGGGATCACCAAAATCATGAGTGCTGCCCCACCGAGAAGAGTGGCAGAAATCATCCTCGAGTTCGATTGGAACGGACTCGACACCCGCATCACTCCCGAGCAGATGGAATCCCTCAAGCGCTCCGCACAGGCTTGTCCCGTGGCGCTGTCGCTTCATCCGGAAGTGAAGAAGACCCTGATTTGGTGAAAAGAGAAAGCCCCGTCACCTGATCGAGGAACGGGGCTTCCGGATCGAATGTTTTTGAGAGTGGTGAATCAGCCGAAATCGCGATCCATCACGGTCTTGCGACCGTCACGGCGGGCGGCTTCCACTGCTTGATCGCAGAGTTCCCGAATTTTGTCCGAGAGAACATCCACTACCGCAGCAGAAGTATTCATCCCGGACTTGCTCCGGATGTAGTTCTTCAGCTTGGAGGCGACAATCAACACTTCTTTTTCAGGAGTACCTTCGGTCATGGTTCATTCCCTTTCCTTATTTTTGAGAGAACCACAGAGTCGAGGATTCGAAGGGATCTTTCAATGGAAAAAGAATGGGCCCGATCCCAGGGGGGGAGATCGGGCCCGAAAAAGCGTGCCTTTTGAGGGGGTTAGGGGGGTTCGGCCGCTTCTGCTTCCTAAATAAAGCAAGCGACATGCCAAGACTAATGCGGAGCAAAAAGCCTTTGTTTTCAATCAATCAAATAGGCGAAGGGACCTCGGGTGTGACCCCGGGACTGTCTAAATTTCAGACAAGCGTCAAGCGGACTCCGCCTCCGGGGTCCCGACCACTCCGGTCCGCTTCGAGATCGTCACACAATTGCGCCCGCCCCGCTTGCAGTCGTACAGGGCATCATCTGTCAGCGTAAAGAGCGTCCGGGGATCGTTTGAATTGAGTCCCGTCTGTGCCAGACCAATCGAGACCGTCACCTTCAAATGCTTGCCCTCGAACTCAAACTCGTGCGCTTCAACGCGCTGGCGGAAGGCTTCGAATACCAATAATGCCTCCTCGATCGGGGTATTCTGGAGAATCATGCAAAACTCCTCGCCTCCGTATCGATAGGCGATATCCTCATGCCCCTCACGCTTGCAAGCTGCGAACAAATGACCGACGGTTCGGAGCACATGATCGCCCGCCTTGTGTCCGTAGGTGTCATTGAACTTCTTAAAATGATCGATATCGAGTAGCGCAAGAGTCAAAGGCCGGCTTTCAAGGACCGCCTTCCCCACGAGCTCATAGTAAGACTCCTCGAAATAACGGGCATTGTTCAGACCGGTCAAGCGATCGGTGATTGAGGCGGCATACAGTCTGGATTTGTGGATACTCACTGCCGATTGATCGGCAATGCCCTGCAGGAGACTCAGATCCTCGCGGGTGAATCGCCCGAGAATATCGAGCACCGGTTTTCCATCGACACCGATATGCACTTTGTTCGAAAAATTGAGAACCCCCTCGAGCTGCCCGCCGTTCAATACCGGAACCGAGCAAATGCAGTGGGTCTCGAAATCACCGATCTGATCAATTTCGTCCTTATTGTTAAGCACCAAAGGCTTCCTGGATTGAGCTGCCTTGCCCGCAGCACCTTCACCAAGCTCGAAATGCTTGGTTCCCAGCTTGCCGGAGTTGATGTCATCAAGAATCGCCTCGTCGATGTGACCCCAGGCCACTGCGATTTCCAATTTTCCAGTGGTGCGGTTGAGCAACATGAGATTGCCCTTTTGCGCGCGCACCGCCTTCACTGCATCGCGGATGGTTTGTCGACAGAGTTCTCTAATGTCGGTAATGCCGGCCATCTGTTGGTGAAACTCGTAAAGAATCTGGATGTTGTTCAGGATCCGCTGATTCTTTTCGTACTTGAGTGTCGAGTCGATGATGGTCGTGGCGATAGAGGCCAACTCTTGAACAAAAGAATATTCGCTCTCGGCGATTTGGGTCCCGTCCCGACGCTCCCCGAGCGTGAGAATCCCGATCACCTCGCCGCTCTTGATGAGGGGACACCAGAAGTCCGAGTGGAGGGCATCGAGATTGTGCTTCTCCCACGCAGTGATGAACCGCGGCTCTTTTTGCAAGTTGCGCACTGAAAACACATTTCCTTGCTGGATCAACTGCCAGAGCAAACCGTTGTTTTTTTCTATCCTGAACAGGTAGAGCGGCTCTCGCCGGCCGGTATCATCTTCGTAATGGTCATCGATACCGAAATAGCGCTTCATTTGGAAGAACTCCCGCTCTCCATTTTCGAAGTCCTCTTTCAGGAGTACGCTCGAATTCACCACATCGTAGCGCTCACGGACCACGGCCATGAAGGTATCGAGGAGCTGAGGAAGATTGAGAATATTACTGAGGCCCTTGCCAGACTGAAGCAGCGCCTGCATCTCGAAAATCCGGATATCCTGAGAGATCACCTTACCCTTCAGAGTTTTGATCTCTCGTTTCATGCGACTGATCAGGTCCCCCTGGGAGTCACCACCCTCTTGGGACGTGACCGGTGAGATCTCGAGAATCTTGGGTGCAGAAGAGGGTGAGTCTGAATTGGAGTCTGTCATGACAAATTCTTTTCGGCTCATCTGCTCGATTTCTTTATCTTTTTGCCAAAACACATTCCATAGTTCAATTATTTCAAGCCCTTGACCGTGGACCCTTCATGAAGTATGGTGCGGTGCATGATTTTCAGGCTTTCGCTCACCCTGCTCCTGGCGGTCGGCTGCTCCACCCCCCTCTTGGCGTCAGCCACCTCGCCGAAAAAGATCTCCTTCCTCCTGACGAACGATCTTCACGGCAGTCTCGAACCTCTCGCCCGATTGAGCACTCTCGCAAAGAGCATCCGTGCTGAAGCGGACCCACTGACGGGGCCACCGGCACTTTTCATCCTCGATTCAGGGGACCAATTCCAAGGAACGTTGATCAGCAATTATGACGAGGGCGAAAGCCTGTTCCGAGCCATGAATGCTATCGGATACGATGCCGCTGTCCCCGGAAATCATGATTACGACTTCGGTCCGATTGGATGGCTGTACGACAAGGTTTCTCCCGGGAATACAGGCGACAATCCCCGCGAGGTCATCGAGAAGCTTGCCGGTATCGCCAGGTTCCCCCTGCTTTCAGCCAACACCTACCTAAAGGCGAGCATCCGGGCAGGGAACAGTGAGATTCCGCTGGATTCCCAGTGCCGCCCCACCGACCGGACTCCTGTCGACCCCCTCGACTTCACACGCGCCAAACAACCTGACTTCCTGAAGCCATATGTGATCTTAGAAAAAGCGGGAATCCGCGTGGCTCTGATCGGACTCGACCATCCGGCCACAGCATCCATGACCACCCCAGAAAACGTCAGCGATCTCTGCTTCCGCGACGTGCTCGAATCCTACCTCGAAGTCAGGAATTCACTCGATGGCAAGGCGGACGTATTCGTACTCATGATCCACCAAGGGAACGCGAAAAACAGCAAAGAGGCTTCTGAGTTGGCCGAGGCGATCCATGCCCGGCGCGCGGATGGCGTCCACCTGGTTGCAGCCGGACACACACACTTTGTCCACGACGACCTAGCCGGGGGAGTTCACGTGGTACAGGATGGTGCTAACGGAAAAGCCTACGGCCGAGTGGACCTTTTCTTCGACCCCGAGACCCGCACCGTGATCCAATCCGACACCCGGGCGTCGGTAGGGATACCGATCAGCGAGCAAACCAGCGTGGACCCCGAAGTACATGCGATTGTGACCGCCGCGAAAGCCAAGATTGCACCCTTAGCCGGGCGCGTGATCGGCAGACTCGCCACCCAGACCCAGGGGAACCGCATCTCCGAGAGCGCTCTCGGAAACCTTTTGAGTGACGCACTCAAGGCGGCGCTCGGGACCGAAATCGCCCTCATGAATACCGGAGGAATCCGTGCACCGCTTCCTGCAGGGGAGATTCGATATGAAGACCTCTTCCGCGTACTACCCTTTCAGAACCAAGCCGTCATCATTGGCAAGATGCCATGGTCGACCCTCAAGGCGGCCTTGGAAACGGCCATTCAAACCTGCGGACGTTACGGGACGCTGGCACTGAGTGGACTCAAGATCCGATACTCGAGGAATTGTGGCACCGGCACCCAAGCGCGGGATCTCGACCCTGAAGCCAGACTCTTGCGAGTGGAAACGCAATCCGGCCGGGTACTCTACGACCGCTCGAACGGACAGGAGATTTCCGGCTCCGAAACCTTCAGCCTCGCCACACTCGACTTCCTTGCGGCCGGAGGAAGCGGCTATAAAATGCTTGCGGGCGTGGAGGTTAGCTCCACGCCCGGCATTCACAGAGAGTTGATTGTCGAGGCCCTGGTCAAGAACCCGTCCTTGTTCCAGACGGGACTGGACGGCCGCTTCTCGAACACCTCAGGTCAGTAGAACAGGCCCGGGAGAGGAAGGACGTAACCTTCTCGCTTGGCTTCGCCACCGAAGCTCTCGAAGCGACGGGTGTTCACGTCGTTCACCTGCACACGAGCTGCCTGGATGGCATCCGCCAATTGCATGGTACGAGAGAGGCGCGCTGCCGCAACCGCACGGTTCAGGTTCACGATACCACCCGAGGCTACCTTTCCACGGAGGAAATCCTTGAAATCGGCCGTCGCCATCAGGATTTTTTTGAGATCCAGATTGGTAATGGCGGGATTGGAGTCGAGAACCTGGCCCGCGACATTCGCTACAAACGGAGTCGCCTGGGAAGTTCCGCTGACCTCGATGTACTCGTTACCGGGGATCGTCGAAAGAATACCCACACCCGGAGCAGCGAGGTCGACCATCTTCGCACCGTAGTTCGAGAAGTTCGCCAGACGGTCATATCCGAGAGTTGCAGCGACAGTCAGGGTGTTGTCTTGTTTTACGTTAGCTGGAGAAGTCGGATAGACATCGTTGTCCATGCCGTCGTTTCCGGCCGCAATCAAGAAGAAGGTTCCCTTGGAGGCTACCAGGACCTTCGCCGCACTCACCACTTCGTTCACAAAGTATACCGAGTACTGGGTCACTTCCTCGGGAGTCGGATCACGACGGAGAACCGCCTTCAGGATCGGTCCGAGGAGTCCGGAAGCAGCACGCGTGCTGGTTCCGAAAGAACAGTTTGCCAAACGGGCCTTCTGATCGGCCACATACTTTCCTACCGGAGCAAGGGCCCGCGCCTGCTGGGAGGCGAGGAGCTTCAAGCCGGCCTTCAGGATTTTCTCCGGGGTGCTTCCTGCCCGGGGCTGGAAGTAGCCGAGATCGGAACTCTGTCCACGTCCGCCGCCACCGACGGTTGGTGCTTTGGTCGGGATGATCTTGAGTCCCATGATCTTCGCACCAGCAGAGTCCTTAGCCGTGATTCCGGCCACATGGGTTCCGTGCACGAAGTTGCCAAAAACGCCGAGCTCGGAACGGAATGCGGGCTCTTGCACCTTGGCGCGCATCCAGGAGATCTCCTCCTGAGAAGCCGTCCCCTTCATGAACTTGGTCTGGATCTCGAAAAACTTGTAAATGTCCTTGGAGAAGGTTCCCAAGTACTGTTTGTCGATCAGCTTGTTATTGCTCTCGGCAAAGTTCCATCCATTGATGTCATCGATGTATCCGTTGTCGTCGTTGTCGACGGCATCATCGATATCACGGGGATTCAACCACTTCTTGTTCTTGAGTTCGTTGTGTTTGAGATCGGTTCCTGAATCGATCACCGCAATCGTCACCGCAGAGGCGGGAGAGGCGAGAGATAGCGCCAGGCAAGCTGCAATCAAAGTTTGAACGGTTTTCATGTGATCCCCCTTGTTATTCTTGAATCGCCCGACGGAGTTCTTCCACGGTGTTGAGTCTCAGATTTTCTTCGCCCAGATAGAAACGATCGTTCGATGCGCGGAAAATCCAATCGGAGACCTTCGGAGCAATGTAACGACCCATCACGAAGCGGAGCTTGTCTGCGGCCTTGGCACAAAGACGCTTCAACTGGGGTGCGCCCTGGCGATCAGCAACAACCCGGCAGCTGATGAGTGCCGTATAGTAGGTGACGAAATTCGCAAACGGAATGAAGTGCTTCCGATATTCGATGCGATTGTCGACATCTTCTACCCGACCGTCGGTCTGCCAACCCCCGCGAGGCTTGAACACCACAGGAAGAGCATAATTGACCATGAGGATGTCCTTCACGATCGGCAGCGTGTAAATGATGGTGCCGTATTTCGCAGACATTTTACCCAGGAACTGATTGATCCAGGGAAACAGCGGATCGTGGTCGCCGAGATCGGTGGGAGCCAGCCCCAAAGTCTGGACGAAGTCCATGGACGAGCGGCTCCACTGGGCGAGAAGTTCACGGGAAAGACGGAGGTCCCCTTGCTCTTCGCGAATCTGACGGGCGAACTCATGCATCGCCATGTCCATCCCGAGATGGGCGGACGCAGTGAAGTCTCGCGTCAGCAGGGCGCGAACAAAAGTATTTCGAGCATTGATCGCCGCCTGAAGGGCGTCGGAATCATCGACTTGGATTTGAGACGCGCTAGCGCCGACAGATACGAATAATGCAGACAGCAGAATGAGAATCGTTCTCATGGTTTCCCCCTTCATCAATAAAAGAAACTTCCTAAGTGGGAAAATTCTACCGATCCGGGGCAGGAAGCCAAGAAAATAACAGTGGAACTGATGAGATCCGATCAGCAGCAGTGATCTGGGTTCACTGCCTTGCGGGGCGTTGAGCCTCTGAATTCATTGAGAATTCGCGATAACGCTGTTTGGCCGTTTTTCCGAACACGTCACGAGATGCTTTCTTGGCGCCCGCCGCCAAAAGCAAGCGGATCACCGGTTTCCGGCCCAACTCTGCAGCATACAACAAGGGAGTCGCATGGGTGAATCGGGTTTGGGCATTCACTCTCGCCCCCCGTCCGATCAACTCCCGGACCACCGCTAGGTGCCCATGCCGAGCCGCCAAATGAAGCGGAGTTTCTCCGGTGGCGTTGCGCACGTTCGGGTCTGCGCCTGTCAGCAAAAAGATCCGGAGCAGTTCCTGATTGCCCACTGCAGCGGCCCCATGGGTCGGCAGACGTCCGTCTCCGACATAGGCCCGATCCCGCTCATAGAGCGAGCCCGGAAACGTTTTCAAATAAGCCTGCGCCATATTCTGATAGGACTCAACTCGAGGGGAGCCCGGTACCGCAAGGGTGGCAAGACTCAATAAAGCCGGAGTTCCCCGCGCATCCGAGAGCTTCCGCGATGGAACTCCCTTGGCCTTGAGACTGCGGAGCATGATTCCAAACACCCGCTCTGATCCACGAGTGAGGGCACGATCGAACAGGCGCTCACGGGTTTTACCTGAAATTCGAACCAGTGGCCCCGCCTCTCCCGAACGAAGCGCTCGGGCAAGGGTTTCGACATCGTCGCGCTCGACCGCACGGATCAAGCGATGCCCCTCTGGAATCACAGAGGTGGCAGCCCGGACATCAGTGATGCAAAGGGAGAGACCCGCCACAAGGCTGGCCCAAGCCCAACAGATCGAATTCATGTGCCTCGACACAAAGCAAATAACAAGCCAACGAAACCGCCTGACCAGCCCGCGATATTCAACGAGAAAGCGGACCATCCCGGCACCCAAAGTGACCAAACTCTAGACAGGTGTCAGGAATTACGCTTCAAGATCTCTTCAGCCCAATTGACTGACTCGATCCCGGAGGTCTGGCGGTGCTGGCGGGCCTGCTCTTCGGTTTGCGACGACACCAGCTTCAGGCGGGGTTTGGGCTTGTCGATGCTTTCGGCAATGAGTTGCGCCATCTTTCGGATGAGCTCCAGCGGGTCGCGCTTCCGCTCCATTACGTTGAACTCACCCAGCTTGGCCAACTCAGCTTCCAGATCGACCGTGTGGGGCTCGGTCAAGTAAATGGATGGCACCTGAGAAAGGAATTCGCGGTGCTTTCCGACAAAATCGAGCACTGTGCCTTCTTTGTATTCCAGAGTGGACACGATCAAATCGGGTGTCTCCGCCTCGAGTCGCTCCAGAGCCGTACTCACCCTGCTCGGGCAAAACTCATACTGGGCATTCAAACCAAGAAGACCGTTCCGGATCAGGTTCTCGAATTTACTTTGGTCATCGATGAAGAGCACGGACTGCTGGAAGGAGAACCGAGGGTAAGACATTCAATTATTGTAGCCCGGTTCCGGCTCTGGTCACACCGAAACCGGGTCAACAAAAAAATCAGT
>CANHQK010000054.1 GCA_947462765.1 Bdellovibrionales bacterium | reverse complement strand
ATCCGGCTTCCTCGAGTATTTTTGCAAGGTGATGGAGATTCTCGAGATAAAAACGGTTTTCGGTATGGTTCTCGGGGACAATCAGAATTCGCTCAGGAACCGGGTTTCCGAGCATTCCAGCCATTTTTGCAATTTGATCCTTGAAAATGGCTGGAGCGCACCCGAGGTCGATCTCGCAAATGTTATTGAATCCGGCAGGAAACAAATTGCAATCCACCGGGGCGATTTTGTCCCCCGAGTCCCGGAGATCGACGGAGCAATAGAAAGCCGGAGGAGTTTCGCGGAAACGCGATTCGAACCAATCCGAAACCTCACGTCTTTTTTCGAAGACGGCGTGAGCGATTTGATTTTTTAGGTTGGTAGGGCCGGTAGCACTTTTCGAGTTCGACATGGATTCCTTTGGAGAACTCGAAGGTGCCCTTCAAGTCCTTCCTGATCTTCTCTTTCAAGAAAGAGTCGATTCGCATTTTTTCAACTTCATGGTTCAGGCCGGTGAAAGACTCGCACCATTCCTTCAGTACTGAGGCATCGTTCACCTGAGGAGCCTCGGTCAACGCCGATTTGAAACAGAGATTTTTCTGGCCGAAATAATCCAGCAGTTCGCTTTCATCGAAGGTTTTGTCCTTGAGGAGGTGGGTGAGGGTGCAGTGCCTGAGCGTGAACACCATTCTGAAGCCCGGTAGTTGTGAGGATAAAACGGTATCCGGCGAACTCTTGAGATGTTCATCCAGACGATCAAGTTCCTCTTCGGCTGCTTCGAACTGTTTGTCTTCGAGCAGGCTTTGGAAACGGATGGAACGTGCCAAGCCGCTCTGCTTGGGGTCGGGCTTCGACTTGAGCAATTCATCCGCCAGGAGTCGGGCGTGCAGATAATCCTTCAGTTTCAGTTTCGCTTCGGCTGCAAAGATGCGCATCCGGTTCAAGTCTGATGTATCCCACGATTGGTTGAGGCAATCGCCCGCATGCCGGGAGGCCTCTGCAATCCGATCTTCTGCCAGGAGCGCACCCACCAGCCCGAAATACGCATCCTTCAAGCCGGAATGGGAAGGGTAGCGTTCCACAAAACGGGTGTAGGACCGGATCGCACCCGGACGATCCCGCTTCTCAAGGGCGCTCTTTCCTTCTTTGAGTAGGAAAGCAGCCTCCTCCCCGTTCCTCGGACCCGGATCGGAGTTTCCTGTCTCGCCCCACGCCGGACTCATTGGAGTCACCAGCATGAAAGCCCAGAAAAGGAGTGGAATTTTGAATCCCATAGTTTAGCTTGAGCCTAACATGAAGGCGAAAGGTCCAGCACTGATTTTCAGCACCGTTTTTCCGGAGCCATCTTCCTCGGCTGCCGGAGTGCGGCAAATGCAGTGGATCCGGATGTTGCTCGAATTCACCGACCGCGTGGTGCTCGCCTCACCCTCAGCGCTCAAGAGTGAGCGGGATTGGGGATACCATTCCATGCCGGACGGAGTGGAACTGATTTCAATCCCCCTCAATGATTGGTCCAGGGTGGAGTGGATCCGTGAACTCGCTCCCGCGATTGTGCTGTTCGATCGATTCATCACCGAGGAACAGTTCGGCCCCTTGGTCCGGGATGCGGTTCCGGGCGCTTTGAGACTGCTCGAAACCCAGGATCTTCATTTTTTAAGGAGGTCGCGTGGAGAGGGTTTGAAAGGAATGTCGGACTTACGGTCCGAGACTGCCATCCGTGAAACCGCATCCATCCTGAGATCCGATCATTCTTTTGTGGTGAGTTCTTTCGAAGCGCGCTTATTGGATCGTGAGTTCGGGATCGGTCCGGAGACGGTGGATTGGATTCCGTTTGCCTACCCCGATGCGGGGGGTGAGCACTCGGCCGAGGGCTTCGATTCCCGGTCCGGCTTTCAATTCATCGGAAACTTCCGGCATGTCCCCAATCTGGATGGGCTCCGTTGGTTCAGAAATGAGGTTTGGCCTGGAGTGAGAAAGCGGCTACCCGGGGTGGAGTTGAAGATCCACGGAGCCTATCCCTCGGCCGAGGTCATGCAATGGCATCGGCCCAAAGAAGACGGCATCCGTGTGATCGGCAGCGTGAAGCGGCTATCCGATGCGTTTTGCGGAGTGCGGGTGAACCTGGCTCCGCTTCGTTTCGGAGCAGGTGTGAAGGGTAAATTGCTCGATGGGTTTCATCACGGTTTGCCAGCTGTGAGCACTCCGGTCGGCGCCGAAGGCTTGTTGTCCACTGAAAGCACTGACTCTTTTCCGGGGTTGGTCGTTGAATCAGTTCACGGTTGGGTGGAGGCATGCGTTCGTCTCCACGAAGATCGTGTGTTCTGGTCAGAGTCCAGTATGAAAGCCCAATCCCTGATGGGGAGCCTTTATGCGGCCGGGAAAGTGAACGAGCAGTTCCATAAGCGATTGGCCGAGATTCTGGCCCGACATGATCGGGGTGAGACGCCCAGGTGGATTTCTAGAATTCTCCGGGACGAGTTCCAGACCGGTCGCAAGTACTTCTCGAAGTGGATCGAAGCAAAGAATGCGTCTTCAGTCCAAGACCGGTAGGGCCGTTCTCGCTTCCAGTTCAGGGGTCGAGGGCCAGACCTTCTTCACAGACGCCGGACTTCGGTCCGGGGCGTTCCAATAACCGAGAGAAATCACCAAGGCGCAGATTCCGCCCAAGATCGCGAATCCGGTGTGGGTGAGGCGAGGGTGTTTGGAACTGAACGATCCCATGCGATTACCGTATCGGTATTCCGGGCAAGTTCTTGAGCGATTTGGTCAGTTAGTCGAGGATCGGATCAGCGGCGGGGGCGGAGACGGATGGAATGGATGGGGAGCCCATCCTTGATAAACAGGCGTTCGAACAGGGTGACCTCGGGGATGGTGAGCTTCTTCGCGTCGGGGTTGCCGGCATGAAGGTCCCGAGTCATTTCGATCACTTCCCAAACATCGGGAAGGCGCTCGAGTTCTCCCAGGATGAACTCGAAGTACTCGGCGTGATCAGTCTTCAGATGGAAGACTCCGCGGTCCGAAAGAAGGGGAGCAATAGACCGGAGCCAGGCTTCATCGGCAGTCCGGTTTTTCTTCTGGGCCTTCTTGGGCCAAGGATCCGGAAAGAACATGTGCAAGAAATCGATCTCTCCCGGAGCGAACATGAAGGGAAGACGCTCGGCATTGGCGCGGAAGGCGAGGAGGTTTTTCACTCCGAATTTGGCGGCTTTTTCAGCCATCCGGTAAATCTGTTTGAATTTCCAGTCGATCCCGATGAAGAGGGAGTCCGGATTCCGCTTGGCCCATTCGAGGCTGACATGGCCGGCATTGCAGCCGACTTCGACATGCAGGGGGATGGTGGCGCCGGGATTTTTGCCGGCACTGGCGAGAAACTGCGCTCTCCAGTTCCCCCGATGGGTTTCGGTATCGTGATCGGTCAGCGCGAGCCCCCTGAGAGTCTCAGGCAGGTTCTTCAGCTTGCCCCAGTAGATATTCTTGGCGGGGGCGTATTGGAATTCAGGGCTGGACACCGAGCGCGACATCATGTGGACATGGGGGATAACTCGATTGCGCACGCTTGTAAAGCTTTCACCTGACAAACGGGGTGGCACTCGAGGGAGTGCACACCCCGTTCATCGAGGTGTGCGTATCATGAGTCATCCGGACTCATTTCCCTATGAAGTCTTGCGCTCGGGTCCTTAGCCGAGAAGTTTGAGGACCTGTTGCGGATTCTGATTGGCCTGCGAGAGGACCGAGATTCCCGCCTGGGACAGGATGTTGGACTTCGTCAATTCGGAAGTCTCAGCAGCCATATCGGTGTCCCGGATCCGGGAGCGGGCAGCATCGAGGTTTTCTTTGTAGGTCCCGATGTTGTTGATCGTGGACTGGAGGCGGTTCTGGAGGGCACCCAAGGCAGAACGATTCTCGTTCAACTTGGTCAGAGCATCGTCGAGCTTGGCGAGATTGCTCTGGGCGTCCGCTTTGGAACCGGTGGTGATCCCCTCGATTCCGAGGGCTCCGACGGTGATGTTCTGCTGGTCGGAATCGATCACCAGGCGGTCTTCCATCGGATTGTTGTTCAATCCGACTTGGAGCTCGAGTTTTGGCGCGGAGCCGTTCAGGAGCTTGGTCCCGTTGAATTCTGTGGTGACAGCGATCCGGTCGATTTCGGAACGGAGCTGCTGAACTTCTTTGTCGATGAAGCCGCGCTCTTTATCACCGATGGTGTCAGAAGCGGCTTGGATCGACAGTTCGCGCATCCGTACGAGGATGTTGGAAACTTCGTTGGTGGCACCTTCTGCCACTTGGATCAGGGAAATCCCGTCTTGAGCGTTCCGGTTGGCTTGGCCGAGGGAGCGGGTGTTGGCGCGAATCCGTTCGGAAATCGCGAGCCCCGCCGCATCGTCACCGGCGCGGTTGATTCGGGTTCCTGAAGAGAGGCGCTCGAGAGAGCTCTCTTGTGATCGTCTGTTATGGTCGAGGTTGCGCTGGGCAACCATGGCTTGGATATTGGTATTGATACGCAGACCCATGGATTTTCTCCTTGATACATAGGTTATTCATCCATGAGTTTTTCGTGATCCTTCACGATGCCGAGCAGTCCAAGAATCGCCCGACACCCTCCTATCGTCAGTGGAGTTTTTGACTTGAGGAAAAAAGTGCAGGTATTTCAAGTACTTATACTTGATTAAAGCAGTCGGGAATTTTAAATAATTGAAATAATTAAGCAAATAATAGAATCAGCTCTTCTCGCTGCGTCGAAAAAAAATGAGCAGGCCTGTTTTTTTTTGCTCAAGTCGGCACATTCTCGGGCAAAAGTTGCACCTTTTTCTCAGGATCTGGTAGAAAACCCGCATGACTCCAGATCAATTGAAGGCTCGGATCGAGCAGTTGCACCCGGAAACCCGCGTACAGGTCACCGATCTGACCGGCACCATGGACCATTATCAGGTCACGGTGGTGAGCCCCGCTTTTCAGGGCAAGATGATGGTGGAACAACACCAGATGATCATGGGGCTCTTGAAAGCCGAGATCGACACCGAAGAAGTCCACGCTCTGTCGATGAAGACCTTTACGCCTGAACAATTCGCTAAATTCGGAGGAAAATGAACATGGCGCACACACTGGTTCCTGAAGTCGAAAAACTCGTGAAGAATAACGAAGTGGTGATCTACATGAAAGGATCCCCCGATTTCCCCATGTGCGGTTTTTCCGCCCGTGCCGTTGCGGTTCTGAAGGCCGCCGGAGCGTCGAAGCTCGCTTCTTTCGACGTGCTCTCTGATGACGACATGTGGACGGCTCTCGAGGAATACACTCAATGGCCGACCGTGCCCCAGATCTTCATCAAAGGGAAGTTCGTCGGAGGCTGCGACATCGTGAGCGAGATGTTCGAGCGCGGCGAACTGCAGGAAGCTCTGAAGGCCTGAGTTTTTTCACCAGCGACTTTTGAGCGGAATGATCTCGTCGATGTGTTTGGCGTCGAGGAGGAGCATGCACAATCGGTCGACGCCCATGGCGATTCCGGAAACCGGGGGCATTTTCCCGACGGCTTCTAGCAGTTCCTCGTCCATCGGTGACTCGGGAACGGAATCCCCATAAGCCTCTTTCCGGACCTTTTGGTCCTTCTCGAAGTTCGCACGTTGTTTCGCCGGATCCCGAAGCTCGTCGAACGCGTTTCCGAGTTCCATTCTGCCTGCATAGGCCTCAAAACGGTTGGCCCACAGGAAACCCGTTTCATCTGCAATCGGATTGCAAAGTGAGGACTGGCTCAAGGGGTAGTGGGTTACGAAAAACAGTTCGTCGGCTGGAAGGCGCGGTTCCACGCAGTTCAACCAGAGTTTGAAATACAGGTCATCCCACGACTCGGTCGGATCTGCGAGGATTCCGAACTTCCGGCAGACCCTGTGCAAGGATTCAGAAGTGAGATGGGTGCGTAGGTCGATTTGTGCATGTTCGAGAAACGCGTCCACCACCCGGATCCGACGCCAGGGGCGGTCTGTCGAGTAGACTCTTCCGGCATGGCTGAATTGCTCTGATCCATGGATCTGTTGACAAAGGTGCCGTACCAGAGCTTCGACCCTTTGCTGGAGTCCGTCGAGTGGCAGTCCCGCCTCGTAAAACTCCAGCATCGTGAATTCAGGGTGGTGCTCGGGGGACTCGGGCTCATCCCGAAAGGAAGAACAAATCTGGAAAATCCGTTTCATTCCCTTTGCTAAAAGCTTTTTCATGGCGAATTCAGGCGAGGTGGGAAGAAATACTGTGGGTTTGTCGGCTTCCCGCTTGATTTGAACGGGCTTCAAATGGGGTTCCATTCCCGGGCTGGTCACCAGCAAGGGAGTGCGGGTTTCAGTGTAGTCCAGGCTCCAAAAAAACTCCCGGATGGAGCGCTCCACCTCGAATCGCTTCCTCCATGATTCTTGTTCTTCAATCATCCTTCATCTCCTCTGCGAGGTCGCACCTTGCAACATCCGCCTGAAGCATTCTGCAACATCGACTGGTCCCGTCGTGCCTGAAACCCAGTCTACAAGCCATAGTCGGTTGGCATGCTTCGTGCCTCTTCTGGGGGTGGGGGAATCCAAGAATTCCTTTTTCAACTACAACCACAGTCAGGAGACTATCATGAAACTGCTTTCCGTTATCGCTCTCGTCCTGTTCACCTCCGTCCACGCATTCGCTGACGACGCCGCCGCACCCGCAGCCGCTCCTGCAGCCGAAGTTGCCGCTCCCGCCGCTGAAGCTCCAGCGGCTGCTCCAGAAAAAGCCGTGAAAAAAGCCAAAAAAGCCAAGCGTGTTCGCAAGCACAAGAAAGGCCACTGAGATCGCATTTCAGTGACGCAGTGAGGCGGGCTCCGGAAACGGAGCCCGCTTTTTTTTGGTACGATTTCGGGATTGTGGTAGCGTTGCCTGGATGGGCTGGCGGTCTATTCTCAGATATTTCAACCACTTGGAACTCCAAGGCAAGGTCAGTCTCATCCTGATCTCGGTGATCTTTCCAGTGTCTATCCTCCTCGGGCTCGCCCAATCGAGCGTGGTCGAGCCCTTGCTTCAGGAAGAGATCCGTCAGGTGGGTGTATCTTTCGCTCAGAATCTGGCTTCTCAGATCGAGTCACAAAAACTTTTGGTCAGGCCGAATGCGGGACAAACGATCAGCGATAAAATCCAAAGTATGGTTTATTCCCAGCCCGGCATCATCCGCGTGGATGTGATCGGGAAGAAACCGGTGAGCAGTGAACTCTACTTCATCGCTTCGAACGTGGAGGACTCCGAGAATCTTGCTCCCACGGATATTCAGATCGGTGATCAGACTTCGGCTCGGCTCGAGGAGGAGGACGAACTTCCGGTTTGGAATATTCTTCATCCTGTCAAAACCGGTAGCGAGCGGGCCATGATCCGGGTCTTGGTTTCCCTCCGTTTTGTCAGTGGAATTCAGGCGATCATCCACCGCATCAATTTGATTGCCGCCATTCTCAGCACATTCTTGCTGATTCTCGTACTCTCGTTCCTGTTGAGGCGGACCATCGAAAACGAACGACAATTGAAGGTGGCGCAAGCGAGCAATGCTGTGTTGTCGGGACGGCTCCAGGAAACCCAACAAGCTCTGATCCAGACCGAGAAGCTTGCTGCGATGGGGCAGCTCACGGCGAGTTTTGCCCATGAGATCGGGACGCCCTTGAACGCGATCGGTGGGCATTTGCAACTCCTTGAGATGGGGCTTGATCAGCAGGTGGCTGAAGCGGTCAAAGGGGGCATTCGTGACCGGATGGGTATCATCACCGGTCAGCTCCGCAAAATCGAAGACATCGTGAAAGGGTTTCTTCAGACTACCAAGAAGCCCATCGCACGGCAGTTGTCCACGGTGGCCATCCGGGATCTGGTCAGTAATGTGCTGGCACTGGTGGAGCCCACATTTTCACGACACGGGATCGTCTGCCAAACCGACTTTGGTGCCAAATCAGAAAAGGTGGAGGTCGTCCCGCTCGAAATCGAGCAGGTGATTCTGAACCTCATCAACAATTCGATCGATTCTATGAGGGACCGTGATGCCGGAGCAGTGCTCGAGCTCGGAATCCGGACGTGGAATGAGAGTGATTCCGGACGCGTGGTGCTCGAGATCGCGGATACCGGAACCGGCATTCCAGCAGAGAATTTGAAACAGGTGTTCAAGCCTTTCTTCACAACAAAAACAGACGGTGCCGGGCATGGTCTGGGTTTGTCGATCTGTCAACAGATCATCCGGTCCTATGGAGGAGAAATAGCTGTGGAATCGGAGTGGGGAGCAGGGACAAAGGTCCGGGTATCGATCCCGGTTTCCGGAAGGATCTCATGAAAATACTGGTAGTCGATGACGATCAAGTGACCTTGAATATGTTGAAAGAGTTTCTTGAATCCCGGGGGTTCGAGGTGGCGCTTGCTTCGAGTCCGGTCGAAGCAATGGCTGTGATGGATCGCACTCCGGTTCGGTTGGTGCTCAGTGATATCAAGATGGGCGAGTCAGACGGATTGTCGCTCTTGTCCGAGCTCAAAAAGAGGTCGCCGGCCCTGGTCATGATCCTGATGACCGGCTTCGGAAGCATGGAGGGCGCCATCGAGGCCATTCAGAAAGGGGCTTTCGATTATATTTCCAAACCCTTCGATCTGAACCGTCTGCTCGCGTTGTTGAACAAGGCGGCCGCACATATACGGAGTCTCGACTCGGATTCCGTGAAAGCACAGCCAACCGAGAGTACGCTGGAACCGCCGAGGCTCCTGATCGGGAGTTCGCCCGGGATTGTCGAAGTGTACAAGACCACCGCTCGTGCGACGCTTTCCTCGAGCACTGTGCTCATCCATGGGGAGAGCGGTACGGGTAAGGAGCTGGTGTCTCGTGCGATCCATCAAAACAGTTCGCGGAAAAACGGCCGATTCGTCGCAGTGAATTGCGGGGCGCTCACGGAGTCCCTGCTCGAGAGCGAGTTGTTCGGACACGTGAAAGGGGCGTTCACGGGTGCCCAGATGGACAAGATGGGATTGTTCGAGGAGGCGGATGGAGGAACCCTGTTTTTGGACGAGATCGGCGATATTTCTCCCGGTCTGCAAGTCAAACTGCTGCGTGTGCTGCAAGAGGGTGAGATCAAACCTGTCGGTTCGCAGAAGTCGGTCAAGGTCGATGTTCGGATTGTGGCGGCGACCCACCGCAATCTCGAGGAAATGGTTCGAGCCGGAAAGTTCCGTGAGGATCTTTACTATCGGCTGAAGGTGATTGAGATCGATATACCTCCGCTTCGGGAACGCAAAGAAGATATCCCGGAACTCGCCAGGGTGTTCCTGAAGAAGTACTCCGTCAAACTCGATAAAAACGTTCGGGACATTTCCCGGAGCGCCATGGAGCGGTTGATGCAGTACGCCTGGCCCGGAAATGTACGCGAGCTCGAGCATCAGATCGAACGGGCAGTGGCCATGACCGGAGCGGGGATTCTCTCGGAAGACGATTTCGATTTCATGGATCCCGGTATTCCAACTGCAGTCGAAATCGGTGATGCCAAGTCACTCGAGTCGATGGAACGCGAGCACATTCTCCGTGTGTTGATAGAGTCCGATTACAATAAGTCGAAGGCCAGCGAGATCCTCGGGATCGATCGGGCCACCCTGTACCGCAAAGCCCAGAAGTACGGAATCGCATTGAAAAGTGAGTGAGTCCAAGTCCCGCTTGCATTTCGATTTGTGCCGGATCCTCGAGGGAATGGCTCCCGCTGCAGGCGAATTCCACGCCTCGGTTCTCGCATTGTTCAGGGGGGATGATTTCAGTTCATCCGAGATACTCCTCACCAAGCGTTCCCAGACCGTGGTGACCCATGTGGGTCAGGTGGCCTTCCCGGGCGGGAGGATCGAGGTCGAGGACCGCTTTGATCCGGTGAGAACCGCGATTCGAGAGGCGAATGAGGAGACCGGCATTCCCCGCTCCTGTATCCGTCCCGCTGGATTCATGCCGCAGGTTCCCACTGTGACCAGTGGGTTCTTTGTCATTCCGGTTTTAGCTGCCCTGGATCCAGGTATTCAAAGCGAGTCCATAGCTCTTATTCCTGATCCGAACGAGGTCGAACGTGCTGCGTGGGTTCCGGTGAGCGCCCTGAGGGCAAGTCGGCGCGAGGAGCCCTTCTCTGTGAAGGGGCGGGAAATCCAATTGCCGGTTTTCAGTTGGGAAGAGGAGCGGGTCTGGGGACTCACCGCTTTGATTTTTGACTCCATTTTGCGCCGTTATGATAGTCTTAAGTCATGATTCTCAACCGGAAATGCATCGTAGGGTTCGCGCTTCTCACCGCTTTCTGTTTCTCACTGTCTTCTGCCAGAGCTGCAGAACCCTGGAAGGGAAATACCGTGGCCCGTCCGGTCGAAGCGGTGCTCATGTCCGGTCTTTCGATATACGGTAACGAAGCCGCCTTCGGCGTGTTGACCGGTGGAGCCTATCTCCTTAAGGATCGTCATTTTGTCGGAGAGATCGACAACCGGGTGTGGGCTGAGGTACTGCTCGGTCCTGCATTTTTTTCGACCACCAATAGCACCTTGACCGGATTCCAGTATTCGGCTCATGCCCGGTGGGATGTGAATTACAATGAGATTTGGACCGCCTATGCGATCGCGGGTCTTTCTGGATACCAACTCCCGGACCGTCTCGGAGGATCCTTTACTGTGCACCCGCGTGTCGCGCTCGGGGTCAAGTATCAGACCAAATCCGCGCTCTTGCTGAGGGGAGAAGTCTCGGCAGAGTTCATCGGAGCGGGTGTGGCACTCAACTTCTGATCATGGAGTTCGTGAATCTCACTCCCTTTCCGGGACTGCATCAGGAGCATGCCAGGAGTTACAAAGTGACCGCTGGTGCAGAGATGCAGGCCGGAAGCTTGACTCTCGGATGGAAGATTACGGCAGTGAATGCTACGGCGCTCGATGAGATTGTGTTGGCAGAGCCGAAGGAACGAGGCGTCCGTCGCGATGGACTCTGGAAGGAGACCTGTTTCGAGGCGTTTCTTCCGCATGCCGGTTCCGATGCCTACCTCGAGTTCAATGGTGCGGCGTCGGGAGACTGGAATTGCTATTCATTCAGGACTTATCGCGAGGGCATGAATCCGGTACCCGTCAACGGAGCTTCTCCTCCGAGAATCCTGTCGATGACCCGATCGGCGAAGGAAATCGAACTCCGGTATTCGTTGCCGATGGCCGTGGTCAAGCAGGGGTTTTTCTCGCTCGGACTCGGGTCCATCGATTTTGATGCGATCGGGCTCACTCTGGTTTTGAACTGCCGGAGTGCCACCACCTATTGGGCCCTGTCTCATGACGGGGTCAAACCCGACTTCCATTTGAGGTCCAGCCATACTTATGATTCATTTCGGAATTGACCGTCTTCTCGAAGAGTCCGCTCTCCGCAAACCCCTGGCAGGGAAGCGTCTGGGGCTGCTCGCCCATCCGGCTTCTGTGACCCGCGATCTCCGGCACAGCATGGATGCCATTGTCGCATGTCCGGATCTCCGGCTGACCTGCGCCTTCGGGCCCCAACACGGGATGAGAGGCGAAAAGCAGTACAACATGGTGGAGTCCGAGGATTACCTCGATCCGGTCCATGGGATTCCCGTTTTCAGTCTTTACGGAACCACCCGTAGGCCGACCGCCGAGATGTTGTCTCATTGCGATGTGGTGCTGGTCGACTTGCAGGATCTCGGTTGCCGGATCTACACTTACCTCACCACCCTCGTGTACATGATGGAAGCATGCGCCGCTCTTGGAAAAAAAGTGGTGGTGCTCGATCGTCCGAATCCGGCGGGAAGGATGATGGAGGGGAGTATCCTGAAGCCCGGTAATGAGAGTTTCGTGGGCGTGCGTCCCGTACTCATGCGCCATGGCCTCACGCTCGGGGAGTTCTCCGAGTTCGCCAAGAGGGAATACTCGATCGATGTCGAGCTCGAAGTGATCCGAATGACCGGGTACCGGATGGATCAGGGGCCCGGTTACGGCTGGCCACTCGAAGAGCGTGCGTGGGTGAACCCCAGTCCCAATGCACCGACACTTTCGATGGCCCGGTGTTATGCCGGGACCGTCATGCTCGAGGGGACCCACCTTTCAGAGGGGCGAGGAACGACCCGTCCGCTCGAGGGGTTTGGAGCGCCGGATCTCGACGGATTGAAGCTGCTGAAGGGGATGCAAAGCCTCGCGCCGGAATGGCTCACCGGGTGCCACTTACGTCCGTTTTATTTTGAGCCGACTTTTTACAAGCACCAAGGCAAGCTGTGCAGCGGGGTCCAGATCCACACGGATGTCTCGGCCTACGAACCGATGAATTTCAAGCCGTACCGGATCATGGCCCTCGCATTCAAAGTGATCCGTAATCTCCATCCCGAATACCCGATCTGGAGGGATTTCCCTTACGAATATGTTTTCGATCGTTTGGCGATCGATGTGATCACCGGATGTGAGACCCTCCGGCATTGGGTGGATGATCCTGCCGCGCGGCCTGCTGATCTCGAAACCTTTTTGTCCCGGGACGAATCGATTTGGAAGGAAAAGGTACGCGATGCGACGTTTTATCCGTGAGTGGATCAGGCTTCTTCCCTTAGCAGCAGGATTGACCCTGGTCCATCCTGCTTTTGCGAAAGGCAAGGACCCCGGACTCGAAAAGGCGCTCAGAGCACTCGAAAAAAAGGGCGCGAGGGTCTCAGCCCAGATCGTGAACCTCACCAACACGAGGACTTTACTTTCGGTCGATGCGGACGAGCCACTGAATCCCGCCTCGAGCGTGAAGCTCTTTACTGCCTACGCGGCAATCGAGCGACTCGGGATCAATTACAGTTTCAGGACCGCTTTTCATGTCGGATCAGATGGAGGTCTTTGTGTGAAGGGCGGGGGAGACCCCTCCTTCGTGATGGAAGATCTTTTCTTGGTCGTTCGAGCCCTGAAGAGAAAGGGGCTCGATCAGTATTCCGGAGGCATCAGGCTGGATGCGACCGTTTTTGACGATGAACACTATCCGGAGGATCGCTCCGATCAGGATTCCGAGCGGGCTTACAACGCTCCGATTGCCGGCCTGAACTTCAACTACAATACGATTTCCGTGTTTGTGAATCCGGGGAAAAAGGGAGGGCCGGCGATCACCGGTCTCGATTTTCCTTTTGATTTTGTCCGGATCGAGGGAACAGTGAAGACCGGCGGGAAGACCGATGTGACCTGGGACAAGCGTGGGAAGGGTGACCTGGAGCTCGTCAGCCTGGGAGGACGCATTGCCGAGGGTGCGGATGAATGGCGGAAGCCGTTCCGGATCCGTAAACCCATCCAAGCATTCGGAGAGGCTCTGGCTACCATGCTCGAGCAAGGCGGCATTCCTTCCAAAGGCAAAGTCAAGATCACCGAGGGGGCCTGTACCGGGGAATCATTTTACACGCATCAGAGTCGTTCTCTCCCGTTTATTGTGAGCCTCATGGACAAGTACTCCAATAATTTCATTGCCGATGCACTCGTGAAGGCCATTGATCATGAAGTCGGTAAACGTCCCGGGAGTGCGAATGGCGGCCTAGGCTACATCCGGACCGAGCTCATGAAGATCGGAATCCCTGCCGAGACAAAGGGACGAAAGATCGTGTCGGGTTCAGGGCTCACAGACGGTAACCGTGTCTCTGCCTCGGATTTCACAGCACTCTTGAAGCACATTCACCGGGAGAAGGCTTTCTTGCCCGAGATCTTCGCTTCATTGCCTATTGCCGGTGTCGATGGAACCCTGAAGCGCAAGTATCACGGGAGTGAGGTGATGGAGCGACTTCGGGGCAAAACCGGAACGCTGAGCACGGTCCAGTCTCTAGTCGGTGTTTATCCCAATCGCGATGGAGAATGGCTGTCAGTGGCGATCATCGTGAACGGTGGGCACTCCATCCCCGAGGGGGAGCTCGCCCGCTTTCTCTCCGT
>CANHQK010000053.1 GCA_947462765.1 Bdellovibrionales bacterium | reverse complement strand
GTAATCACTCACCCCGACAATTCTTTTGACCGCGCCCTCGCACCCGATGAGCTCACCGACCCATTCAGAAAGAAGGGGAGAAAGGGTGACCACCCGGTCCGCACCGGCCGAAGCACCGGCCCGGGAATGGACCGGAAGGACCGCCAGAAGCACGAGCAAACCCCTAAGGACGACGCGCATCGGACTGTCTCATCCTGAAGTTGAGCATGACTCCGGCCGCAACAAAAACAAGAATGGAGATGAACTGACTGGTGGAAAGAATCCCGTCGATCACGAAACCCCGGACGGTATCCCCCCGGAAAATCTCGATGATGCTCCGGATGATCGGATAAAGCATGAAGTAGGTGAGGCCGACCTGTCCGTCAAATCGCTTGTTCTTCGAGATGAACATCAATCCGCCAAACAGGATGAAAAGCGCGGAAGACTCATAAAGTTGGGTCGGATGAAGCGGAATCCCCCTGAGTGAAGCCTCAACCAGCTCGGACTCGAGGCGGATCCCCCAAGGCTGTCCGGTCGGACGTCCGTAACAGCAACCCGCCGCCAGACATCCGATCCTGCCAAAAGCATGGGCGACCACGACACCAGGCGACAGCACATCGATCATCTTCCACACGTTCAGTCGATGCTTCCTGAAGAACCAGAAGGCATAAGCCGTCGCAGTGATGAGCCCGCCGAAAAATACCAACCCACCCTCCCAAACCTTGAACACATCCAGTGGATTGGAAAGAAAGTAATCCATGCGGGTGATGATGAACAAAACCCTGGCCCCGAGAAACCCGGTCATGAGCAACCAGAAAGACAAGTCGGCGATCTGTTCGGGATCCATCGAATTGCGCACGGAGAGTTTCTTGACCACGGAGATCCCGACAAGGAAACCGATGGCGATCATGAGTCCGTAACTGTGAAGGGGCAGGCGCCAGGAACCGAGTTGAAGCTCAAGCAGAGTCGGATGCATGCTGGCCCCCCTCATGTTTGAACGTGGCCAGCAGGAGGATACCCACTCCGATACAAATGGCAGAATCCGCGACATTGAATGCCGGAAAATACCAGGAAGTCTTCCAGTGGAAGTCGAGGAAGTCGACCACATATCCGAGTCGGACCCGATCGATCAGATTACCGAGCGCACCACCTGAGACCAACCCGAGCGACATCGAGCGATAGCGCGAGGCTTTGGGAAGATCACGGTAAAGCAGCCCCAGGACGACCATCGCAATCAGCGGTACGATCAGGAAAAACGGAACCCTGAAACTCGGGTGGGCGTCGGCCAGGAAACCGAATGCCGCACCTGTGTTCCTGACATAGGTCAGACTGAACCAATCCGGAATCAAAACCAAGGACTCGCCGTACGCGAATCTGGCGAGCACCAGAATCTTCGTCCACTGATCGGCCAGAATGACCACGACAATGCTGGCAAAAAAGAAAATGGCTTTCACCAGGAAGAGCCCCAAAGGGTGATCCCAGAGTCCAGACTTCTCGAAAGCTCCTTGTTCTTCGTCTCGACAGATGCGAACTCATCAGGGGTCAGCACCATGGGCTCGAGCTTCTTCCCAAGAGGATGCCGGGAGGTGACTTTTTTGATCTCATCGGGAGTCTCGGATACCACCAACAGATTGTAATTGCTGTCGGTCCTGGCCTTCCCGCTCGCACGACTGCCGAAGAGGACCCCGCGCGAGGACATCGGCTCGATCATTTGCTTCAGCCCCTCGAGATCGGAAATGGCGCAAAATGTTTTCATCAGCTGAATCGCCGGATGATCATTCTGGAGGCAGACCTCACGGTTGTTGTTCAGAAAAATCACCAGACCGAGCTCCTGGAGTGACTTCAGGATCTTGGTAATCCCCTCGACGCCACCCAGTCCACGGACGCCCTTCAATTTGGAAGAGAGCACCCGAGGGGTGAAGGCCGTGGTCGGTTCCGTCATCAAGAAACGGAGCAAACGCTGCTCGGGCGTCACAAAATAAATGGAATCCAACGTGATCTGGGGTTTGTTCGTTCTGGCCATAGAGCACTACAAAGTACCCCAAAACAGGCCATTTTTCCAGTGTTTGAGCCCCTCGCAACCAGGATGACACCTCCCCGTCGTTGTAAATATTCGGCGGTGCGATTCGACACCAACGCCCCCCAGCCCGGAAGGGTCGTGTCCGTGGCGAATTTATTCTCCAATAATTTCAATTACTTTTCAGAACGCGGGGGCCCAACCCACTCCCGGGACAATCTGGCACAGCTCTCGCAACATTATTGGGTGTGCGGCACCCAGGATGGGCGCCCCACCAAAGAAAAAAAGACGCACAGGGACGCGCAAGAATCACCAGTAAAGGAGTCAGACTTATGATGAAAATCGAGCAAGCCATGAAGTTCAAAAAACTCTTCGAAAACCAGAAGGCAGCGCTACTCTACTCCCACACACTGATGAACGAGGATTTTAACCTAAAGACCGAAGAGCTGTCCGATGAGGTCGATCTCAGTTCTGCCGAGGCCGAACAAGGCATGAAGCTCCGCCTCCGGAACCGCGAAGCGCTACTACTAAAGAAGATCGATGCCGCTCTGGAAAAAATTCAATCGGGAACGTTCGGGGTCTGCGAGTGCTGCGAGCAGAATATCGAACTCTCCCGCCTGGAAGTACGCCCCACCGCGTCCCTCTGCCTGACCTGCAAGGAAGAAGAGGAAGTGCGCGAGACCCGCTCTGCGGACGGGCGCAGATCCAAGAGCAGCGGGCTGAAGAACCATCTTCGGATCGCATGAAGTTCCGGGCAAGGGCAGACTTAAGGACGAGTCGCTGATTTGACCCCACAGGCTCACGATGAGCCGACCCACTCTGCCCCAACCAAACCAAGCCGTCCCGCTTGAGGGACACGTGAACACAACCACTCGCCAGGAAGGCGGGTGTCCTGACGAAAGGATCTTCTGGATGGAGACCCTCAGTCACTCGGACGGATTCGAGCGCTTTATCTTGTGAAAATGAACCCCGGCCCTCAAGGAAGAGAGTCGGGGTTCAGCGTTTTCTAATGCACGATGTGGCGAGCGCCGCGCATGGCGCGCTCTTGATGATCCAGTCGCTCCTGGCACTGGATGCAAAACAGAGTGAGTCCATTTGCAGCAAGGCGCTTCGGCTCGATTTCCTCTTCACAGGAGTCGCACAGCTCGTACTCGTTCTTCTGGATCTTTTCGAGCACGCGTTCGATATTCTTGAGCTGCTTACGGGCCTTGTCGTTCCACTGCATCAATCGCGATTGCTCAATGTAAGCATTGGCCTGATCCACTTCGTCCTTGTCTTCAGGACGGGAAACAAGATTCTCCCGGATCCGAGTCGAATCTTCGAGAATCAGAAGCCTCTGGGCTTCGAACATTTTCTGCCGCTTGGCCACTTCGGTCTTGCGCATTTTATCCCCATTCTCAAATTCCCGGGTAGTTCAGGTTGATGATCGATGTTTCAGGAATTTGCCCTCAACCCTCTTAATGCATCCATGACCATTTGGCTAATGTTTTCTAATGTCTCCATCACACCATGACCTTGATTTGCCACGGCTTCGAATTGGGGCTTCTTGGCCGGATTGAAGGTCAGTTCGAGATCCTCGAGGCTTAACGCATCGGGCAAGTCGCGCTTGTTGTACTGGAACACCAGGGGAATGCGCGAAAGATCATACCCCTGCCGGGTGAGCGCCTGCTGGAATTGCTCCCACGCCTCGAGATTGGCGTCGAGTCGCCCCGGATCGGAATCGACCACAAAGACCACCCCGTCCACCCCCTTCAAAATGAAGTCCCGCGAAACCTCGTAAAAAGTCTGCCCGGGTATCGTGTACAGATGAAACCGCGTTTTATATCCCCGCACCTCTCCCACACTGAGAGGAAGAAAATCGAAAAAAAGCGTCCGCTCGTTCTCGGTGCTGAGACTAACGAGCTTTCCGGCGCGATCGGCCCGCGTATTTTCGTAAATGTACTGAAGGTTCGTGGTCTTTCCCGAGAGCCCCGTACCCACGTATACGATCTTGCAGTTGACCTCTTTCGAGACCGGATTGACGAAACTCACTTCTGCATCTCCGTCCGGTTCTCGAGCGCTTTGCCGAGAGTCTGTCGATCCGTGAATTCGATCGTTCCCCCGAAAGGAATACCGTACGCAACCTGCGAAACCTTGATTCCCACCGGCTTCAGCAAGCGGGACAAGTACAGCGTGGTGGCTTCGCCCTCCACCGAGGGGTTGAGTGCGAAAATGACCTCGCCGACTTCGGCCTGCTTGAGCCGACCGAAGAGCTCTTTCATGCGGAGATCCTCGGGACCCACTCCGTCCATCGGAGAAAGCAAGCCGTGCAAAACGTGATACACTCCCCGGTAGCTGCCCGTCTTCTCGAGGGGCGTGACATCGCTGGGGCGCTCCACCACGCAAATGATCCCGCGATCCCGCGAGTGGTCTGCACAGATTTCGCAATTCTCTTCTTCTGAAAAATTGAAACACTGCGCGCAGTACCTGAGCTTGGTTTTCGCATCCAAGAGCGCTTGGGCAAGCCCTGCAGCATAGGCGCCGTCCTGGTTCAGAATAAAGTACGCAAGCCGGGTCGCGCTTTTTTCGCCGATACCCGGAAGCTTGGAGAGCTCGAAAACCAATCTCGATAAGGGGTTCATGGATTTTTCTTCACCACTTCCACTTGAGTCAGACGCGCGCCGAACAATGACGAGGCCTCTTGAACCACCTCGTGAGAAAGGATTCTCCTCATGGCGCCCTCCTGCCGCTCCCGATCCTCGCGCTCAGCGCGTTCGGCGAGGCTTTCTGCCTGGACCTCGGAGAAAAACACTTCGGGCTGCGCCTTGAAGCCCAGATAATTCTCTGTCAGCAAGAGGAACTGGTCCTTCATCGCTTTTTGCTGCAACTGATCGGCCTTGGTGCGGTCCTTGGTGCGGAAGCCGAGACGAAACTTGTCATCGGGTCCGGAGGGCATTGTCCATTCCACAACGGACTCCAGCAGGATACCGAGAACCGGGCGAGCCGCCGTAGCGAACTGGATCATCCCCTCCCAGGTTTTCCCTCCTGCGGTAACGGGGGAACGGGCCGGCACCGCGCTCTCGGATTTGGTGACTGGAGTCGAGAGGGTCGCACGGAAGTCAAACCCAAGACCCGTTGATGCCACGGGCTGGGGGGCCACCGCCGGAACAACCGGTGCCGGCGCAGATACAGGTGAGGCCTGGACCACGGGCTTGGGCTCCATTGCCGGATTCCGGCGCGGAGCCTCGGGCGCCTTCCCATCACTGCCGCCCCCGACCCGGACCAGCGCTTCGGCAAGAGCGGTCTTGATCACAAGCATGTCGAATACCAGCTTGGGCTGGGGGGCCCTCGACAAAAGGTCGAGTCCGTGATGATAAACTTGGAAAATGAGTTCGACTTCTTCGAGCTCGCGCCGGTCGAGCAGTCGCCTCAGGCTTTCGATCTCGTCCGAATTGAACGGGGTCTCGGGTTCCGCCACGCCTGCCTTCAAAAGAAGCAGGGCATGGGTCATCTCGATCATGGCCTTCAAAAGGGCCCGCAAGTCGACACCCTGATTGAATGCGGCCTGCAGGGTCGCAAGCGCCGAAACGGCGTTTCGCTCCAGAACGGCGGTCACCAAAGAGAGAACCAACTCGGTTCCGATCAATCCGATACTGTCTCGGACCGCCACCGCGCTCACGCGCATTCCGGAGAAAGAAATCACCTGGTCCAGAATCGAGAGAGCATCCCGCATGGAACCCTCTGCCGCCCGGGCGATGAGACTGAGTGCCGCCGCCTCGAACTCGATCTTCTCGGCATTCAAGACCTGCGTCACCCTCTCGACAATCTGGGCGACCGTGACTCGCTTGAAATCAAACCGCTGGCACCGACCCAGAATAGTTTCGGGAATTTTGTGAGACTCGGTCGTGGCGAAAATGAACACCACATGCTCCGGAGGCTCCTCGAGTGTCTTCAAAAGGGCATTGAAGGCCTGGTTCGAGAGCATGTGCACTTCATCGATGATGTAAATCTTGTACTGGCCGCTCGAAGGAAGGAATTTGGCGTTCTCGCGAATCTCCCGGACATTCTCGACCCCGTTGTTCGAAGCTCCGTCGATTTCGAGGACATTCACACTCGTGCCCGAGGCGATTTCGTGGCAATCCGAACAGGCATCACACGAAACCAGCAAGCCGTCCTGTTCGATGACATTCGGGCAACGAAGCGCCTTGGAGAAAATCCTCGCAATGGAGGTCTTGCCGATTCCGCGCGAGCCCGAGAAAACGTAAGCCTGGTGAGTTCGCTTCAGCTTGATGGCATTCACGAGTGTGCGCACGACCGACTGCTGACCGACAATGTCAGAGAACTGCTTGGGACGGTACTTGCGCGCGAGGACGAGATAGGAACTCACAAACCTTGAACGCTAGCTCACTCACCGGGGAAATTCAATTTCCAAATGGTCTCGAGCCGCTCCGGACTCCAGCCCTTTTGGATCAACCTTGCCTTGACTTTTCCAACACTTGACGCGCGAGCACCCAGCGTATCCGTCCACAACCGGGCAAAGGGGGCCACCTCACCCTCACCGTCCTCGTGCAAGTCGACCAGATCCCAAAAAAAACCGGCCGCCCGCCACTCGTTTGTTTGCTTCCCGCAAACGTCCGCGGGAATGTTCTCGATCCGAATCGGTGCCCGGCGGGGAACCATGTACTCGAACCGGGCATCCGGGTCGGCAAGCGAAAGCGCCACCCAAGCGGAATAAAAAGAGGCCCACCCCTCTGAGATTGCCATGGCCTCGGTGTAGCACTGGTCGATGTAGTGCTGGCCACCACCAAATACACCGATGCCGGCCTGATCGTAGATCGCATGCCCCATCTCATGCCCCACCACGTCCCAGTGATCGCCACGCGTGATCCGCACCCGGTCCATGCTGTAATAGTCGCCTTTTGCCGGCCATTCGAAGTCAATGGTCCGCTTCCAAAACTGGAGACCGACCGATTCGGCGAGTTTGCGCTCACCGGCCGCAGCTGTTTGCCAGATCCCGATCGCCTGACCCGCCGGGGTCGCCTCATCGAATACGAACCGCTGCTCAACTCCGCATCGGATCTTGAGAACCAGCTCATAGGGCGCGTTTCCAGATACAATCCTGAAACGCGGATTTTCGAGGTAGGCGGTCACCGTAAAGGATTCGCGGTCACAAAGGGGGCTTCGAATCCCGCCATCCGTGCCCGAGCGGAGCACCACCGAGGATCCAGTCGAACCCGTCTGTGCCCGGAAGGTGACCCCTTCGACCGGAACATCCAGCCCTTTCACTTTCCGCACAATCTTGAGTGACAGACCACTCACTCCCGCCCCTTCCTCAACCCGGTCCGGCCGGATGGCCTCTCCACCGGTGAACGACTCCGGAAGAAGCGATTCTCCCGAGAGATCGGTGTCATCGGCGTCAATCCGCGTCTCGAGCCGAACCCGCCCGAGAGCCGCTCGCATGGCACGAAGCGTGTCGATGCGTCCCCCGGTCCGTGTTTTTGCCTGGAGGGCGGGCACGATCACCACGGTCTCGGAAAAAATCCGCTTCAGGTCCTGTGCCTTCAAGTCCGGTCTCGCGGAGAGAATGAGAGCGGCACTTCCGCTCACCACCGCGGCCGCCATCGAGGTGCCCGAAAGGCTTCCATAGTTTCCTGACATCATTGTGCTCAGGATTTCTTTCCCGGGCGCGCCGAAATCAACCTTGGTTTTTCCATAATTCGAATACTTCTCCAGCTGGTCGACCTCGTCCAAACTGGCGACCGATAGCGTGTTCGAAAGGACCAGGTTCGCAGGATGATGGGGCTTCACATCATTGTCCGCCTTGCCATTGCCGGCGGAGGAGACAAACAAGACTCCTTTTTTTTCGGCCTCACGAATCGCCTCTTCGAGCGCCTTCGAATAACCGATACCGCCCCAGCTCGCGTTGATCACCCGGGCACCCATCTTGACCGCATAGTGAATGGACTCGATCGCATCCTCTCCCCAGCCCAGGCCTTTTTTCATCCAGCGAATGGGCAGAATCCTGACGCGCGGGGCGATTCCGCTGATGCCAATCCGGTTGTCGCTCTTGGCGCCGATGATTCCAGCCACATGGGTTCCATGGTGGAAATCATCCGATGCGTCCGAATCGTCTGCCTCGAAGTTCCAACCCCTGGCATCATCGACGAACCCGTTCCCGTCATCGTCGCGACCATTGCCCGGAATCTCACCGGGATTCACGTACATGACCTCACGAAGATCCGGATGGGAAGCCTCAACACCCGTATCGATCACGGCAACCAGTATTTCCGGCGCATGAGGGGGAACCAGCTTCCAGGCCTCAAAAACTCCGAGCCGGGTCAGCGCCCACTGTTTCGATGCCTGTGCATCGTTCGGCAGCACGGGATCGACCCGGATCTGACGATCCTCCTCCACCCATTCGACATCGGGGGCACTCAGGAGCGTGGCCACCCGGTCGGCCTTGTTGGCACCGGCCTCCAATTCGAGCGCCTGCCAGTTGCCGCTTCCCGTGATCATCCGGGCACCGGGAATCGGCTTCGCAGACTTGATGAGCAGGCGGGTGCCGGCAATGGCCGGGTTGGACACAAGCAAGAGAGACAAAAGCGTGAGCAATTTCATGATGCTCGTGAGTTTACGCCTGCGTCGTTCCAAAACTCAAGGCCCCATGATAGTTTAAGCGGGCGTGAACACACTGACCCTCATTCTTGGCAATCAATTGTTTCCCGAGTGGCTCGATGGCGGCCCACTGGGCGCGCCCGAAAACACCGAGTTCCTCATGGTCGAAGACCTGGGAATCGCCCGTCAATACCGCTATCACCGCATGCGATTGCTCCACACTTTTGTGGCCATGAGAAGCTTTCGAGATCAACTGATCGCCACGGGTCACCGTGTCCGGTACTTCGAGCTCCCCGAATCGAAGACTCATTCCTTTTGGGAGCGTGTGGCTGACGAGCTTCAAGGAAAGTCCGGACTCCGAGTGGCACGAAATCCGGACCGAGGGTTCATGCGCGCCCTCGATCATTTTTGCAAAAAGCGTGATCTCCAGCCGGAAATCTTACCCTGCCCTTCCTTCCTCTCCCAGGACCGGCATTTTGAATCCCACCTCGACAAAAACGGAAAACCCTTCATGCGCCGATTTTACGAACAGGAGCGAAAGCGCCTGAACATCCTGATCGATCGCGACGGAGGACCCACCGGCGGGAAGTGGAGCTTCGACACCGAGAATCGCAAAAAGCTCCCGAAGGATTACCGCGAACCTCCGATTCCGATCAGCCCCGCCTCGCCTCACGAGGCCCCGGTCCGGCTCATGATCGAAAAGCACTTTCCAGACCATCCGGGCGAGCTTGGATCACTTTACCTCCCGCACGATCATGCAGGCGCACGCTCCTGGCTGGAGGATTTCTTGAAGGTTCGACTCGAAGATTTCGGACCCTATGAGGACGCACTGGACGGTCGTCGCGATTTTCTTCATCACTCGCTGCTTTCGCCCCTTCTCAATCTCGGCATTCTGAGTCCCCGGACCGTGGTCGAGCGGACCCTGGAACACGCGCGAAAGTCCGGGGCACCCCTCGCGTCAGTGGAAGGTTTTCTCAGGCAAATCATCGGGTGGCGGGAATTCGTACGTGGCGTCGACCAGAAATTCGGGACCCTGCAGGAATCCTCGAACTTCTGGAACCACCACCGCAAACTCGGACCCGCGTGGTACACGGGCGAGACGGGCATCCCCCCGCTCGATGATGCCATCAAAAAAGTGCTCCGCCTCGGCTACAATCACCACATCGAACGCCTCATGGTGATCTCGAACCTCATGCTTCTTTCGGAAGTGCATCCAAAAGAAGCGCACCGCTGGTTCATGGAGATGTACCTCGACTCTTACGAGTGGGTCATGGGGCCGAATGTGTTTGGAATGGGGCTCATGAGTGATGGGGGCATTTTTGCCACCAAGCCCTACATCTCAGGGTCGAATTACATCCTGAAAATGAGCGATTACAAGAAAGGGCCCTGGTGTGATGAATGGGATGGTCTCTACTGGAGCTTCATCGACCGGCATCGGACATTCTTTTCTAAAAACCCGCGCCTTTCGATGATGGTCAAGCTGCTCGATAAGATGCCCGGGAAAAAACTCGAGGGGCTCCGGACATCCGCCGCGCGATTTCGGGATCGGACCACACTTCCGGCCTAAAGCTCAATTCCCCGGGGACTTCCCCAGATCCCTCCAGCTCTTTCCCTCCCGCGCTTTCGGATCGAGTTGAGTCTCACGCACATGAGCCGCGTGCTCGGCGTATGTTTTCGAGAAAATGTGAGTGCCGTCATTCTTCGATACGAAATACAGGTATTCGGTTTCGGCGGGATACAACACGGCCTTGATCGACTCGGGATTCGGATTGGAAATCGGTCCGACCGGTAAAGCCGGAATGGCATAGGTGTTGTAAGGCGTCTTCTGGAGCAGGTCTGAGCGGCGGAGATTTCCGGAGTAGTTTTCCCAGATTCCGTAAATCGTCGTCGGATCGCTTTGAAGCCTCATCTTTTTCTTCAGGCGGTTGTGAAAGACAGACGCGATCATCGGGCGCTCGAAACCGGCGCCCGTTTCTTTCTCCACAACAGACGCCAGGATGATCACCTCGCGCCTGGAAAGGCCGAGCATTTTCGATCGCGTCTCGAATTCGGGAGTCCAGTTCTTCTTGAAGGCCTCGACCATCCGGCGGATCAGATGCTCAGGGGTCTCGCGCTTGTCGAAAAAATAAGTATTGGGCATGAGGTACCCTTCGAGGCTGGACCCCGCCTCGGACGCCAGCCCCAAGTCAGCAATCAACTCGGGCGACCGCAAGCGAGTCAGGATCGCGGCTTTTTCTGCCATACCGACAGAAGCAAATGCATCGGCCACCTGATAAATATTGTCGCCCTCCCGAATGAGCAACGACCTCTGAATCCCGATTCCGCTTTGAAGCAGCTTGAATAACTGCCGTGGCGAGAGGGATGGGCTCAACTCATATTCGGCGGATTTGATCCCGCCCCAGGATCGATGCAACTTTCCCGCCCACAAGAACAGGAATGCATTCTCGATCACGCCTGATTTCTCAAGTGCTTCAGAGATTCCCTGGGGGGACATCCCACGGGTCAGATCAAAGGTGATTTTCTGATCTTTTTGTCCCGGCTTGAACGGGGTTTCCCAAAAATGGTTTCCGTACCAGTAAACCACCCCCAACGAGAGAGGAATCATCAGGATCCAAAGCCACTTGAAGCGATTCATCGCCCTCCAGAGTAGCATCCAATTCAGACTGGACGGGATGAAAAAGCTTTGTTATTTCTCAGTCATCCGTAAGGTCCGATTCAATTTTTTGACATCCCACTTCCCACCCCGAACCCAATGCACATATTTCAGCCCCCCAAAGGAGATGCGTCATGAGCAATTCAATCCCTCCGAAAAAGTCCGGCCCACAGTCTGGCAATAAACGTATCATTGCCGGAAAACGCGGATCGGAATTGCCGGCAGATCCGGTGGATGTGACTGAAATCCAGGGTGATCCCAACACTCTTGCCACATCGAATCCGGCGCCTGACACGGATGAGTCAGCCATTCCCGATAACGGCCAGAAGCCCATGCACCTGAAAGAGCTCAAGAACAAGAAGGCACAGGAGCTCATCGACCTGGCCCACAGTCTCGAGATCGAAAATGCCGGAAGTCTCCGTAAGCAGGATCTGATCTTCATCATCCTTCAGAAAATGGCCGAACGGAACGAGCACATCTACGCGGATGGCGTTCTCGAGTGCCTGCCCGACGGATTCGGGTTTCTGCGCGCTCCCGAGTACAACTACCTGCCCGGCCCCGATGATGTTTATGTTTCTCCGTCCCAGATCCGTCGATTCGGGCTTCGTACTGGCGACACCGTGAGCGGCTCGGTCCGCTCACCCAAAGAAGGCGAGCGCTACTTCGCGCTGCTGAAAGTCGAACAAGTGAACTTCCAGGCGTCCGAACTGAACACCGAGCGTGTTCTGTTCGATAACCTGACTCCGCTCTACCCCAAACAGCGTCTGAATCTCGAATATCAGCCGACGAACCACAGCACCCGAATCATCGACCTCATGGTTCCACTCGGAAAGGGGCAGCGCTGCTTGATTGTGGCTCCGCCTCGCGCCGGTAAAACAGTCCTCATGCAGGACATCGCAAACGCCATCACCTCCAATCATCCGGAAGTGAAGCTCATCGTTCTGCTGATCGACGAACGTCCGGAAGAAGTGACCGACATGCAACGCTCGGTTAAGGGCGAGGTGATCTCGTCCACCTTTGACGAACAAGCCTCCCGTCACGTTCAGGTCGCGGAAATGGTGATCGAGAAAGCCAAGCGCCTGGTCGAGAACAAGTACGACGTGGTGATCTTGCTCGACTCCATCACCCGCCTGGCCCGTGCCTACAACGCCGTGGTTCCGCCCTCCGGAAAGATCCTCTCGGGTGGCGTCGACTCGAACGCACTTCACAAGCCGAAACGCTTTTTCGGCGCCGCTCGGAACATCGAAGAAGGCGGCTCGCTCACGATCATTGCCACGGCACTGGTCGATACCGGGTCCCGGATGGACGAGGTGATCTTCGAGGAGTTCAAAGGCACCGGCAACTCCGAGATCGTGCTCGATCGGAAACTCATGGAAAAGCGGATCTTCCCTTGCCTGGACATCAACAAGTCGGCAACGCGGAAGGAAGACCTCCTGCTTCCCAAAGAGGTCATCAACCGGATCTGGATCCTGCGGAAGGTCCTTCACCCGATGAACACCGTCGATGCGATGGAATTCCTGCTCGACAAGGTCTCCCATACCAAGACCAATGAAGATTTCATCAAGTCGATGAGCAGCTGATGTTTGACAAGCTCGAAGCCGTCGAGGCCCGATATCTTGAGATCGAGCACAAGCTCGGCGATCCGGATCTGGCGAACCGGCCGGACGAGTTCCGCCGCTTGTCGAAGGAGCACGCCTCCTTGCAAGAGGTCGTTTCGGAGTACCGCCATTACCGCAAGACCAAGTCCGAGATCCAGTCCAACAAGGAGCTTTTGATCGAGGGCGATCCGGAGTTCTCTGCCATGGCCAAGGAGGAGCTGAAGACCCTTGAGCCCGAACTCGATGCGAGTGCCAAGCGACTTCAAGTCTTGCTCCTGCCTCAAGATCCGAACGACCTGAAGAACGTGTTCCTCGAGGTTCGTGCCGGTGCAGGCGGAGAAGAGGCCGCACTCTTTGCGGGCGAACTCTACCGGCTTTATCAAAAGTATTCTGAGCGCCAGGGCTGGCGGACCGAGGTGATGTCGGTCAGCCAGGCTGAGAAAGGGGGGCTGAAAGAGGTGATTCTCATGATCGAGGGCACCAAAGTCTATTCCCGCCTCAAGTTCGAGGCCGGCGTGCACCGGGTTCAGCGCGTCCCGGAGACCGAGGCGCAGGGGCGAGTCCACACCTCAACCGTGACAGTTGCCGTCCTTCCCGAGGCTGAAGAGATCGACGTCCAGATCAATCCAGCGGATCTCAGAATCGACGTGTTCCGCTCGAGCGGGGCCGGCGGCCAATCCGTGAACACCACCGATTCAGCGGTCCGAATCACCCATCTTCCGAGCGGAGTGGTGGTCGCTTGCCAGGATGAGCGCTCCCAGCTCAAAAACAAAGAAAAAGCGATGAAGATCCTGCGCTCGAGAATCCTCGAGGCCGAACAAGAAAAAGCCGCAAAGGAGCATGCCGACTCGAGGCGCGCCATGGTTGGAACCGGTGATCGATCCGAGCGGATCCGCACTTACAACTTCCCCCAAGGACGACTCACCGATCATCGCATCGGGTTCACCATCCACCAACTGCCTGACGTGATGGAGGGACACATCCAAGAACTCCTCGATGCCCTCCAGACCCACTATCAGGCGGAGGCCTTGAAACAAGCCGGATATGCGGGAACTTAAGGCCGAGCTCCTTTCCATCCTGACCGCCATGCCCGGATCCAAGTCGCCCCACGCCGAGGCGGAGCGGATCCTGCTCCGGGTGCTCTCAGTGGCGCGTCCCGAGCTCGACACCTTCGGAAAGCTCTACTTGCTTGATCCGGTTCCGACATCACTCGAGCGGAAACAGGCACTCGACCTCGCACAGGCCCGCGCAAGCGGCGTTCCGCTCCAACACCTTCTCGGCGAGCAGACATTTTTGGACCGCGACTATGCGGTGAATCCTTCCACATTGATCCCGCGGCCCGAAACCGAAGTCCTCTTCATCTCCTGTGCCGAGTGGATCTCAAAACGCAAGCCTGGAGATCGCCTTCGCTTCGGCGAGCTGGGACTCGGATCCGGAGTCCTCTCCTGCGAACTGCTGGTTCGTTTTTCTTCTGCCTCGGGTGTGGCGAGCGAGGCCTCACCCGCTGCGATTGAGCTTGCTCAGTCCAACTTGAGTCGCTGGTGCGGGGTCGACTGGAGCTCAAGGCTGACCATCCTTCCCGTGAGCGCCGATCAGGCTTTCGAGGTGCTGTTGCCTCACGCCCCCTTCGACCTCATCATCTCCAACCCGCCCTATGTAGCAAGGGGAGATGAGATCGAGCCGGAGGTCGCCCGGCACGAGCCCGAGTCCGCCCTCTTTCCATGGAATGACGATCCGGACTTTTTCTACGTGGATTTCGTGACCAAGGCCTCACGGTTGATGGCGCCGGGCGGCGCGGCGTTTTTCGAGATCCCGCATGAGCGGGCTGATCGCATTGAAGCGGAGTTCCAGAAATCAGGGGCCAAGCAGGTGTGCTTGATCCCAGATCTGACTGGACGACCCAGGGTGCTTCGGGCAGAGTTCTGAGCTATGGAGATCTTGAGAATTCAGGGCGGAACCCGCTTGGAGGGGGCCATTCCCGTGAGTGGCGCCAAGAACGCCGCACTTCCCATTTTATTTGCCGGGATTCTGAGTGAACACTCTTCAAGTCTCCGCAACGTACCTGATCTCGCCGACATTAAAACCACCCTGAAGGTTCTCGAAACCCTCGGCATCCAGGTCCGTCGAGAGGATGACCGCGTGACCCTGGTTGCGCGTCAACTGACGTCGACGGAAGCCCCATATGACCTCGTTCGAACCATGAGGGCTTCGGTACTGGTGCTCGGCCCCCTGCTGGCGCGCGCAGGTGAAGCCAAGGTGAGCCTTCCCGGAGGTTGCGCCATTGGTGCAAGACCGGTTGATTTCCACCTGAGCGCACTCGAAAAACTCGGTGCCACCTTCGACAT
>CANHQK010000052.1 GCA_947462765.1 Bdellovibrionales bacterium | reverse complement strand
CTCCCACCCGGTTCGATGCCTGTTTCTTCTACCCTGACGGCATCGATTCCCGCCCGGATTCTCATCTTGCCCCGGCGGTTGAACTCCCGACTGATCCCGGCGTGAAGAGGCCACTCCCGGTATTCACCCTCATTTTTGAAGTACACATGACGGGCCGAGAACGAGAGGAGCCAGGGCCCCGAGGTGAGCGAATTCTCAATGCCGAATTGCTCGGACCGGTTTCCGTAAAGATCCGAGAGATCGGCGAACGCCGTGCTGGCGAGAGCAGTTTCCGGAGTCAGGAGCGTTCGCGTCTCGAGAACGGGTAGAATCCTGCGACTGCGTTTGATGACGCCCCCCGGGACGTCACCTTCAAGATCCGAGCCCAGAATGTGAAAACGGGAACGGTGGACCGAGTTCCGTAAGAATTCGTAGCTCAGGGATCCGGACGGACCCCGGAGCATGCCCGCACTCACCCCTGCCAGCATGGCGATCGTATCCTTCCGTGTCCCGATCGAGAGGGTTTGCAATTGACGGTCAGCCGAACTGGTGACCCGGGAATCCGGTCCCGAACCCTCGGTCAGTTGGGAGCGTGTCCAGGGAACGAGTTCGATCGAACCGGCGGCTGCAGAAGGCGAGAATCCTGCAGACCCGGTGGATGCTCCGATCAGGGCTTCTGACCAAAGGAATCCGGGAAAGGTCGACAGGTCCGGGCCGCCTCCCTGGGGCAAGTTCAAGGGGACTCCGAGAGTGGTGACCTGGGTATCTTCGATACTCCGGCCCCCGAGGCTCAGTCCACTCGCTCCGGCAGGGTAGCCGTAGTTTTGCGGAGGGAATAGGGAATATCTTCCGAGTGAATCGAGCAGAGCTCCCGGGGCCGAATCCAGCGGGATCTGGACCGAAGGGAGAAAGGTCTCCCGTCGGAGGACCTCGAAGCTCGCCTCGCCCGTGATGGTTACGGGAGGGAGGCGGAACTCGCTGGTCTCAGCACGCGCATCGGCCCCATAAATGCATTCGAAAAACGCAAAAAAAAGCCAAAAACGCATGGGGTCAGATGTCTCCGCCGATCGGACGGATGGTGAGGGTTTCGACAGTGGCTCGAGCATCGATCAGGAGAGCGTCCACCATGGGGCCCGCGACGTCCGAGGGTTTCATCATTCTCGCCTGCATTCCCGGATCGACCGGACCCCACATCGGAGTGAATGCTGCTCCCGACCGGACATCGAGAATCCGGATGCGCTCTTTGGCTGCGGGGATTCGCATCACTTCAAGCAAGCCTCTTTGAGCGAATTTGCTCATGCAGTAGACGGCACTGTGCTCGAATGGCTTCTCGGCTGCCACGGAGGTGATCACCTGGATTTGTCCACGGAGCCCGTATCGGGGTTCTTGGACTTTCATGAGGTTGAACGTCTCCTGTAAGAGAAGAAATGTGCCTTCGACATTCGTACGGGTCACGAATTCGACATCCTCACGGGTATAGGTTCCGAAGTCGCCGAATCGACCGACACCAGCCGAGTGGATCAGAATATCTATTCTGCCCCATGATTTCCTGACTGATTCGACAATGGATACCGGATCCCTGGCCAGGTCCATAGGGAGAGTCAGGGTTTCCACCCCGGAATTGCGGGCTAGATCGGCAAGACCGGTCAGGTCAGATTCGCTGCGGGCATTCAGGGCGATGCGCATCCGTGGAAAGCGCTCTCTCCTGTCCAGGAGTGCTTCGACCACGGCGCGCCCCAAGCCTTTGCCTGCACCGGTGACCAGGACATTCATGTCTTCGAACAAGGCTGGTGATTTCATGTGTTCCTCTGGTATGCTTCGGACTATGCCTGAACATTATGAACTTCGCATTCGAAAAGAGGCCTTGAAGTTCTCGGCCAGTCACATGACCGTCTTTCCAGATGGTAGCAAAGAGGCGCTTCATGGGCACCAGTACCAGCCTTCATTGTCCGTGGTCCTCCAGGACGCATCGTTCGAGAACCTGATTCCCTTTTCCGACTTCAAGGCGGCGATGAAAAAGATCGCGGCCCTCTGGGACGAAAAGGTCCTGATTGCGACCCGAAACCCGTTTTACAAGAAGATCAAGACCACCCGGGCATCGCATGAGTTCAAGTTGTGCGGGAAGCGTTATGTCATTCCCACAGACGAGACGGTGCTGTTGGCGGTTGACAACATCACGTGTGAGGCTTTGGCCCGGGCATATTATGAATTCCTGCATGCCGAACTGGATGATTTGCTCGAGGATCCGAATTTAATCTCTGTTTCAGTCCTGATCGAAGAGGCACCGGGGCAAGGGGCGGTCTATACCCGTGTCAATTCCCGCTGAACCCCGTCATCTCGAGCTGACTGTTTTCGGATCTTTCCGTGCGTCTCACAGTCTGGCCGGATTCGAGATTCCTCATTTTCATTTATGGAAGGTCGAGGCGACATTCACCTCGGACTGGCCATTGGAGGGTGATCGCTTGATCGACCTGGTTTTCCTCCAGGCGACGATGGACCGGGTTTTCGCGGGCATCGAGGGTTGCCATTTGAACTCGATTCTTCCTTTTTCGCCGACCAGTGAGAATCTCACGGATTGGATTTGGAAGCGTTTGAGAGAGGAGATTCCCGGGGCCCCTCTCTCGGAAGTGGCTGTTTCACTTTGCGACCTGACTGGTCGGGTGAGCGGTCGGGCGAGGTTGAGAAAATGATCCGGGCGATTCAACTGGCTAAGCGTTATGCCTCGACCGGTGGGGGGCTTGCTCCTCTGGACTTCGAGATGGAGCGTGGACAGTGGTTGACCCTCCTCGGACCGTCGGGATGCGGAAAGAGCACCTTGCTTAAACTCGTAGCAGGCCTGGAAGAGGCGGGTTCCGGCCGCATTGAAGTCAAGGTACCCCGTTCGAAGATCAGCTTTGTTTTCCAAGAACCCGCCCTCCTGGCTTGGTCCACGGTCGAAGAGAATGTCATCCTTCCGCTCCGTTTGCGTGGGATGAAGCGTGAAAACGCCATCCGGAAAGCAATCCCATGGATGGACAAACTCGGTATCCTGCCATTCAAGACCAGCTATCCATCTCAACTTTCGGGCGGTCTCAAGATGAGGGTTTCACTCGCTCGGGCGCTGGTCACCGATCCAGAACTCCTGTTGTTGGACGAGCCATTCGCCGCACTCGATGAGCCGATCCGCATCGAGCTCGGCCTTGAGCTCCGGGAGCTGTTCGTGACCATGAAACCGGCCATTCTGATGGTCACCCATTCGATCACCGAAGGCCTCTGGCTTGGGGATCGTGTGATGGTTTTTCAGGGACGTCCGGGTCAGGTTGTCCTGGACGAACCTCTCGGATTGGGTGAGTCGCGCCCGCTCTCGCTCAGGGGAGACTCCCGTTTCCTCTCCAGGGTCGAACAGTGTTTCGCTTTGTTGAAGGAGGGACGCGCGTGATGTTCTTTCAGCGTTTAGCCCCCCTGGTTCCCTTGCTGGTTCTCACCCTTGCAGGTGAGGGGGCCAGTCGCTCCGGGTGGTTGCCCGGCTACCTGTTTCCCTCTCCCTCAGCGGTTTTACAGACCCTCGTCGAGGATGCGTCCATGTACCGTAAAGCGTTTTTCGAGACCGTTCTCGCCGCGGGGGTGGGTTTGGCTTTCTCAATGAGTCTTGGTTTGCTGGCTGGATTGGTTTTGGCTGCCTCAGTCCGGATCCGGAGGATGTTTTACCCTTACGCCATTTTTTTCCAGACAGTTCCGATCATCGCCATAGCTCCCTTGCTCGTGATCTGGCTTGGATATGGAATTCCCACTGTGATCGCTTCGGCCTTCATTGTTTCGGTTTTCCCGGTGATCGCGAACAGTGTTCAGGGGCTCACCGGAACCGATCCGGTGTCGTTGCAGTTGTTCAGGATGCTCGACGCCACTCCTGCCCAGACGCTCTTTCGTTTACGTTTGCCGGCAGCTCTTCCGCAGATTCTCGGTGGGTTCAAGATTGCGGCCGGGTTGGCTGTGATCGGAGCGATTGTGGGGGAGTTCATTTCCGGAAGTGGACTCGGGGGCCTGGTCGATGCCTCACGCAACCAGCAGCGGGTCGACCGTGTGTTCGCCGCAGTCCTTCTTGCGGCTTTGCTCGGCATCCTGTTTTTTTACTTACTTTCCATGGTCCATCCGATAGTCTTCCGACATGACAAAAATCCTAAAGCTTGAAAGTTTCCTGTTTGTCGGGATGCTGTCCCTTTCTTTTGTGTCACCGTCCGTTGCTCAGGAGCTTGCACTGAATTGGAAGCCTGAACCCGAGTTTGGCGGCTTTTACGAGGCGTTGAACGGGGGCTTATACGAACGGGCGGGTTTGAAGGTGAAGATCCTGCCCGGTGGTGCGGGGCAGCCCGTTACCCAGATGGTGGCTGGAAAGAAAGTGGAGTTCGGAATCGCAGCGGCTGACGAGATCATTCTTGCGAGGAGCCAGGGCGCCAAAGTAACCGCCCTCTTTGCGGTATATCAGGAAGATCCACAAGGGTTCATGGTTCATGAGGAGCGCGGGATCAAGACCCTCAAAGAGCTCTTCCAGTCACCCGGCAAAATCGCTTTGCAAAAGGGCCTTCCTTACACTCTCTGGTTAGAAAAACAATTTGCACCGGTTTCTGCGACATTGGTTCCCTATACCGGAGGTGTCACTTCATTTTTGCGGGATCCGATGTTTTCCCAGCAGTGTTTCATCACGGCCGAGCCGATCGCGGCACGAAGGGAAGGGAAGAAGCCCCGGACTCTCTTGATCTCAGAGTCCGGCTTCAATCCGTATCTCGCCGTGGTGATCACGCACGAAGATACTTTGAAGGATCAACCCGAGCGTGTGAAAAAGTTTATTGCTGCGTCGCGAGAGGGTTGGAAAGCCTATCTTCGCTCGCCGTCTCGGACCAATGCTGCCATGCACCAACTGAATCCGAGCATGGACCTTGCGACATTCGAGGAAGGTGCGCTTATCCAAAAACGTTTCATCGAAACTCCCGAATCCAGCAAGAAAAAGCTGGGTTCTATGGAGAAAAAGCGTTGGGAAAGACTCTACGGACAGCTCCTCGAGCTCAAGTTGGTCAAGTCGGGGCTGGATGTTTCGGATTTTTATCGGGACGGTTTTTGACGGCTCAGTCAAAAACCTGTTGTTTTTTGTCCCGAGTCTGAGACCATTTGACGACTCAATGACTGAGTCCCGTCCTGAACTGAATCGGAGCGGGAAAAGTTACGGAAAACGTTTTGGGGGGGAACATGACTAAATTCATCGCAACATTGGCACTGGTATCAGTGTGCATCGGGCAGGGGCCTGTGGCACACGCACACGGGGCAAACGATGTGGAGCACAAACTTTGTGACTTCGCTCCGGAGAACGATCTTCGCATTCCTGACGGTCTCGAGCGCACGGGCGGGATCACCCGCGCGGAATACGACTTGGCGATCGATCGGATTGAGCGGATCTACAAAGACATCGTGAAGAAAAAGGGCGCGGAGCTCGAGATCAACCGTCTCTGGACGAACTCCCAGGTCAATGCCAACGCCACCCGTAAGGGTAACAAATGGATCATCAATGCTTTCGGGGGCCTGGCCCGCTATGAGCACAACACTTTCGATGGTGAGATGATGGTGCTTTGTCACGAGCTCGGTCACCACATGGGTGGTTTCCCGAAGTATCCCGGAATGTTCGGAGGCTCATGGGCATCCAACGAAGGGCAGTCCGATTACTTCGCAACCATGAAGTGCTTTCGTCGCGTGATTGAGAATGACGACAACATTTCCATCGTTTCCAAGATGGATGTGCCAGTTGAAGTTTCGCGCGGGTGCCAGCTCGGTTTCCGTAGTGCCAAGGAGATTGCAATTTGCAAACGCTCGGCAATGACCGGTCGCGTACTGGCCGTATTGCTTTACCACCTCGGACGCGGTTCGAACACCAGCTCTCCTGTCGTGACACCTGACTTCGACACTCCTTCGACCAGCCAGGTGACTGCTACCAACGACAAGCACCCCCAGGCCCAGTGTCGCCTCGATACTTACTTCGCCGGTGCGATCTGCGGGGTTTCCAAGGACATCGAGTTCAGCGATCGTGAAGGCATCAAGGGATCTTGCAACCAAGAAAAGGGCGATGCTTTCGGCTTCCGTCCACGCTGTTGGTACAAGCCGGCCAGTCTCAGGTTCTGAAAATCGTCATTTATTTGCCTAAGGGCAGCCTGCGATGCAGGTTGCCCTTTTTTTTTTCTATTGGGATAATCCGGACATGTTCCAACCCAAATCGGTCCAGGTCAGTGTCATGGGCTCCAAGCACGCCAATAATGATGATTTCGCTCTCATGAATCCCGAGCAGGGGATTTATGTGATCTGTGACGGGGTCAGTGAAGGCGGAAAGGGCCGTTTTGCAGCCGAGTTTGTGGCCAAGCAGATCCAGGAAAAGCTGGTTGAAGCCAATCGCTACTTGAAGAATTATAAAGAGCCTCTTCCGGGACCGAGAAAACTCCAAAGAATGCAGGAGTTCCTCGTCGATGCTTTTTCTAATGCACAAAAAAATCTGCTCACCCTCTCCCTGCAGAATTCCAATTACAAGGATTCGCACTGCACCTGCATTGCAGTGTGGGTGGATCAAAAGTTCGCTATCCTCGGGCATCTGGGTGATTCCCGTGCCTACCTTTACCGGTCCGGAAAGATCTACACCCTCACCAAGGACCACAAGGGTTACGATGAGCTGATCAAGATGGGTAAAAGCCCGGAAGAGGCTGCCGCTTATCCGATGGCAGGGGCGGTTTCACGTGCGTTTGGATCGAATTTCACGATTCCCGACATGTTGTTGATCGAGTTTCAGCCCAAAGACATTCTGATGATGGCAACGGACGGCTTGTACAGTCCATTGAGTTCGGGGCAGGGCTTGCCCCAATTGGTGGAGCTCATGTTGGCGGGGAAGGACCTCAAGCCTGTAGCCGAGCAGTGCGCCCGATTGAGCGGGGATGATGCCACCCTGATCGAGGTGCAGTTCCCGGAAGGGAGTGCCGAAAGCGCACCCTTGTTCGCGGCCGATCGGGTTCAACTCATCTCTGAAATGCCGGTGAGCAAGTACTTCGATTATGCCCAACAGAGCCATGTGGCTGCGATTTGTCAGATCGAGGAATACAAGGCTGGATCCGTCGTGGTTCAGGAGGGCACAGAGGGTGAAACCCTTTATATCGTGGCCAAGGGGACGCTTGAGATTCTCATTAAGGGGCAGTTCATCGCCTACAAGAAACCCGGGGAGTTCATCGGTGAAGTGACCCTGATTCAACAAGGAAAACGCACCGCAACAGCAATAGCCAAAGAGGATGTCGTTCTGCTGTCTTTGAAGAGGCAGGACTTGTACGACTCCTTCAAGAATGATGTGGAATTCGAGAGGAACTTTTATAAAGGGCTTCTCGACATGGTGCTCGACCGGCTCATTATCCAGGGCCGGGAGATTGCCAAAATGAAGAGTGTTTGACATTGACTGGATTACCGGCTTCGGGTAGGCTCGGACTTACCCTTTTTTTCTGTGATGCGGCCGTGGTGGAATTGGTAGACACGTACGTTTGAGGGGCGTATACCGAGAGGTGTGCTGGTTCAAGTCCAGTCGGCCGCACCATTCAAAAAACCGGATTCACCGGTCATTCAAATTCGAACCGGATTCCGAAGAGATAAAAGAGTGCATCCCTCGAGAAAACCGTATTCTTGAATGCCGTGCTCTGAACTTCCGCTGACAGGTAGGCTCGGGTCATTCCAAGACTCTGGAATGCTTCCTTGGCGGTTTCTCGATCGATCCATCCGAGGTTGAGCAGGACTCCCCCTGAAAAGCTAATGCCATTACCGGTGGCATGAGGAGCCACCGGAAAGGCCGACTTGAGGCGATAATAATCCCAGGACAGGGCAACGGTTGGCACGATCGGTTGGTTCTTTATGAATTTGAGCTGATAACGGATCGTGGCTCCGAGCATTACGTTGAGCGGGTCACTGACCGTCCCGACCACCGGCGCACGCAAATTCAGTATGGCGAGCTGGGGGCCGACTGAAAATATCCCCAGGGTTTGCCAGGGTATCACCCAGTCCCCGGTGATCTGGAAAAGGTCTCCCTGAGCCGATGAGGAGGGGAAGTCATCCAAACCGGTCCGTACTCCGATTGACCAAGCGCTTTTAGCCGTCTGGTACCAGGGTTCACCGGTGATATAATCCGGCCGGTCAATGATGTAATCCGGATCAACCTCTTCCGCCAGTGCCGGGGAGGCCAGGGTCATGAGAGCCAATGAAATCGGAATCAGGAACACCCGGAGCGAACGTCTCAATCCCTACCAGTTTGGAGGCTCTCGGGGGAGGATGTCAAACTGAAGTATTGATTTCCCGTACTTCTTTCGGCAACCTTGAGGGCTCATGGATACCGAACAGTTCAAGAATGTGGGGCGCAACGATCCCTGTCCCTGTGGCAGTGGAAAAAAATTCAAGAAATGTCATGCCGAGAGCATCGAGTGGAAGGGCAATATCCCGGCTCCAGCTCCTGCTGAGGAAGCTGCCACCGCACCAGAGGCACCCCAGTTCGACCCTTCCAAAATGGATCTGACTTGGCTTGCTGATTTCAGTGCTGCCATCCAGAGGTTGCCGAAGGGGCAGCTGCAGCAACTCCAGGCATTGATGCAAAAAGGGATGATGGGGAAAGACGTGACCCGTGAGCTTGAAGATCTCCAACGCAAACTCCCCCCGTCTGTCCAGGAGCTTCTGAAAAAATCGCCCCAGCTCGATCAACAGCTCGAGAATGCGGCCCAGTCCGACGGCAAGCCGGCGGAGCTTTCCAGTGAGCAGAAGGAAAAGCTCCAGGAAATCCAAAAGAACAATGAAAAAGCCGGGCTTTCCCGTCTTTGGAACCGTTTCAGAAAAAAGTAACTCACCGGTAACGACATCATGACTTTCGAAAAATGGCTCTCTACCCTGGATGCGACTATTCCCGCGCCTGCCGCTCATGCGGTTCTCGCGCTCAAGGCTGAAGGGGCGACCGTCCCGTTTATCGCCCGGTACCGTAAGGAGGTGACCGGGAACCTGGACGAGGTGAAGATTCAGAAGGTCATGGACCTGAAAGAAGAATGGGATGAGGTCCTGAATCGTCAGACTTATATCGTTTCCGAGATCGAGAAACAGGGAAAACTCACGGATGACCTCAAAGCGCGGATCATCGGTTGCTTTGACCGGAATCTCCTTGAGGATCTCTATCTCCCTTACAAACAGAAAAGGAAGAGCAAGGCCACTCTGGCCAAAGAGGCCGGACTTCAGCCGTTGGCAGATTGGATCTGGGATGTCGGTCATAGCATCACTGTTCCGGAGCCGGGGCAGACTCTCGATCTTTGGGCCTTTACTTTCAGGAATGAGGAAAAGGGTTTCAAAGACGCGGAGGCGGCAGTTGCCGGTGCCACCGATATCCTGATCGAAAGATTGAGCGAAGATCTGCCGCTCCGTCAATTCGTGCGGGAGACTTTCCAGAAACGCGGATTCCTCAAAACCTTGAAGGGCGAGAAGGTGAAGCCCAACTCCAAGTATCAGAACTACTTCGAGTATGAGGAGAAGCTGTCCTCCTTGCTTGAACCGCGCTCCTCCCACCGTTATCTGGCTGTTCGCAGGGGGTGGATTGAGGAAGAGTTATCAATCTCCCTCGGTGGGGGCAAATCCGATGCGGTGTTCGACGCGGATTTGTTGCAGCACTTCCAAAATGCTGCCGGTGCCGTCCGGGATTCGATGGTCAAAGCTGTGCTCGAGAAGGCTGCCCGAATTGCATTGAAAGCTCATGTGATTCCAAGCATTGAGAACGAGCTCCACAAGCAATTGAAAGATGTGGCCGATCAAATGGCCATTCAGGTGTTTTCAGAAAATGTCCGTAAAATCCTGCTCGCCCCGCCTTACGGGCCGAAGCCCGTGCTCGGGGTGGATCCCGGGATCCGTACCGGATGCAAGTTGGCCGTGATTGACGGCTCCGGTAAGTTTTTAGCGGAGACAGTCATCCGACTCCAGTCCGATGCGGAAAAGAACCAAGCCAAGGCCTTTTTGACTGCTGTGGCCTCGAGCGGGCAGATCAGTTCGATTGTCGTCGGCAACGGGACTGCCGGACGGGAAACCGAGGCTTTCATCCGCCAGGCATTGAAAGACGCCTCAATTCAGATGCCGGTGGTGATGGTGAGTGAGGCCGGAGCCTCGGTATACAGTGCGAGTGCCGTCGCCCGGGAGGAGTTTCCAGACCTCGATGTGACCGTCCGTGGAGCGATATCCATCGCCAGACGCTTTCAGGATCCCCTGGCCGAACTGGTGAAGATTGATCCGAAAAGTATAGGTGTGGGCCAGTACCAGCATGATGTGTCCCAAACCAGTCTCAAGCGGGCTCTCGAACAAGTGATGGACTCCTGCGTGAATGCCGTCGGGGTCAATGTGAACACCGGCTCGGTGTACCTTCTGTCGCGGGTTTCGGGTATCGGCGAGGGATTAGCCAAGGCGATTGTGGAGTTTCGGGAATCCAAGGGCCTTTTCAAGTCCCGAGAGGACCTGAATCAAGTTCCCCGTTTCAGCAAGAAGACCTTCGAGCTCGCAGCCGGGTTCTTGCGCATTCCCGAAAGCGCCAATCCGCTCGACAACACCGGGGTCCACCCCGAGCGTTATGCTGATTTGGAAGGCATGGCCAAAGCCCAGGGCAAAAGCGTCACGGATTTCATCGGCTCAGGTGCCAAGCAGTTGCTGAAAGTGCCTGAGGCGAAATCCAAGCTGGGTGAATTCACTTTGAAGGATATTGTTTCTGAACTTGAAAAGCCGGGTAGGGATCCCAGGGACGTGTTCGTTCCGGTCCAATTCCGGGATGATCTCTCTGAGCTCAGGGATGTGAAGCCGGGAATGGTTTGCCCGGGGGTAGTCACCAATGTGACCAATTTCGGCGCATTCGTGGACATCGGGGTGCACCAGGATGGTCTGGTTCACATCTCCCAGTTGGGCCAAAAATTCGTAACAGACCCAAGCCAGGTCGTCAGCCCCGGCGACAAGGTCACGGTCCGGGTACTCGAGGTAAATCTCGAAAAATCCCAGATGTCTCTCACCATGAGAATGGACGAAAAGCCTGTGAAGGCCGCCTCCCAAGAGGCCAAACCGCTCACGGTCAGTTATGCCGGGGATAAACGGCCCTCTGGAGGCAAGACCTTCACGCCTAAAGCACCGGATTCCCGTCCTCGTCCCCGTCCAGAATCCTCCGGGGGAGCGCGCGGGTTCTCTTCTGAAAAGCCTGGACAGGCCTTCAATAACCCGTTTGCCGGACTGGCTTCCCTCAAGGGTGCGCTGAAAAAATGATCATTTGCTGATCAGTTCGCATTTGGCGTAAATCACGTGTTGGTGGCGGCTCTCCAGGAAGCCCATTGCTCGAATGGCCTTGGTCTGAGCCTTTTCGATCGCAGCATTGTGGAACTCAAAAATCAGCCCGCAATCGAGGCAAACGATGTGATCGTGATGCCCGGATTCCGTACGCTCATAGAGTGTGACCCCTGATTTACTTTCGAGGGTTTCTTGGAGGAGACCGGCCTCGCAAAGGGTCTTCACATTGCGATAGACCGTCGCCGGACTGATTTCTGGATGAATCTTCCGGACTTCCCGGACCAGCTCCTGAATCTCGAAATGGCTGTCCTGAGTGAGGGCGATCGATGAGATCTTTCTCCGCTGATCTGTCAATCGGAGGCTTTTTTCACGTAAAAACCCGGTTAATACCATTTCCCAAGAACCGGGGACCTCTCCAGCAGACGAGGGATCCCGGACTTTTTTTCTTCCGCACGGGGCAGATTTCACCATAAGGCTATTCTCGTTCGAGGATCCGAGTTCCGTCAATGACTGAAAAAGGTGCAATTTTAGGCTGAAATATCGCTATTTTTTAACTCTCGCCCCCTGGGGCGGATTTACTCACTGGCGTGCGAGCACTCGCCTGCTATGGTTTTCAGCGGTAAAAAATGAGAATTCATAAAAAAAACCGGTTGCCAAACGTCAAAAAAACACTACTCTAAGAGCCATTGGAGGATCTCTTTAATGAAAAAGAACAAAAAAACAACCAAAGCTACGACCAAAACCGCAACTAAAAAAACCGTGAAGACCATGAAGAAGAACACCAAGTTCTCCATGATCACCGAGCTCCACGAAGCCCTGCTTGCCATCTCTACCGCTGGCAAGAACGGCCAAGTGAAGATCAAGCGCTCTGACCTCAAGAACGCTGTTGAAGGCGCATTCCTGAATGGTGCGAAAAAAGCCGCTTCCGGCGAGCGCGTCCGTTTCCCTGTGATCGGCGTTCTGGCCCGTCGTGATGTCAAAGGCCGCAAGGCTGGAAAAGGCACCAATCCTTTCACCGGTGAAGAAATCATGGTGAAGGCCCGTCCCGAATCCAAAAAGCCTCGTTGGTCTTTCCCGAAGAGCATGAAAGAAACTTTCGCTGACAAGAAAAACTGGTAATCCAGTTTAGTCAGAGTCGATTGAGAAGCCCCGGTCCTCGCTGGATCGGGGCTTTTTTTGTGGGTTCTCAACTAAAACAATAAATGTGAATAAGTTCTTGTCGCTGGCTAAATTCCCGTTAAACTGAGAATAGAGGGGTGTCTATGTCCGGATTGAAAAATTTCACCGTTTTGAGCGGGTTACTGGTTCTATTCACGGGTTGCGCAAAGCAAGGATCAGTCCTTTCGCAAGTCTCGGGCAGTGCCGGCACGGCGGCAGTGGGTTCAGGCTCTCCAGGGAGTGCTTGCAGTTCCGCCTCGAATGGTTTGGCTACTTATTATCCGACTTTGGCAAATTGTACCTCGGTTTGGGGTTCAGGAAACTGCAGTCTGGTGATCGTGGCTTACAATGGTGCGAACTATTCCTGTTATGTGAAGACCACTGTTACAGCCGGAGGGGGTTCCGCCGGAGGTACGAGTGGTTCGGGGTCTGTTACCCTTTCAGTCAGTCCTTCTGTGGCACAGAATCTTGGGAACGTGACTGTCTCTACTTTGTCTGCAACCTCAGCTGTTTTTACGGTGACCAATTCCAGCTCGTCGGTCGCGGCTTCCGGTTGTGCGCAGTCGCTCAGTAACACCAGTGTCTTTACGATTGCGACGAATACTTGTGGTGCGAGCATTCCGGCTGGTGGGAATTGTACTGTCGAAGTACGTGCGAATCCGAGCTCTGCGAACGGTTTTAGCACCAATCTAACTGTAGGGTGCTCGAACTCTGGTACGAGTATTGTCCGGCAGGTTTCGGTGACCGGTATTGCCGCAACGACCACCACGACTACGAGTGGCGGTACGACTTCAGGAACAGGTAGCGGTTCTTCGACTTCAGGGGGTTCCTCCACCACGACGACAGGTGGTTCAACGACCACTACTAGTGGCTCTACCTCGACAGGTGGTTCAACGACTACTACTGGTGGCTCTACCTCGACGACCTCGACGACGGGTGGTTTTGGAGGAACATCTGGAGGCACTGGTTCCGGTTGCTTCATTGCCGGGACTCAGATTGAAATGGCGGACGGCTCATTTAAGTCAATCGAGAACGTTCGAGTGGGTGATCGTGTGCGTGGCGCTGGTGGTGGCGTCAATCGGGTGACGAAGTTGTTCAAGATTCCTCACCAGGGAGCCAAGTATGCTTTTAACGGCGGTAAGGCTTTCTTCACAGACTCCCATCCATTCCTGAGTGCTCAGGGCTGGAAGTCATTGAATCCGGTGCTCAGTTCCAAGGAAAGCCCCGGCTTAGCGGTCTTGTCGATGAATGCCGGGGATGTGCTGTTGACTCGTAATGGGAGCTTCAGGATCCACAGCATTGAGTCTGTGGTGAGTCAGGCGATGGTCTATAATTTCCGCACGGATGGAGACCATAGCTACCTTGCGGATGGGTACAAGGTCCATAACATCCAGAATAAGACCACTACGACCACCGGCGGTGTCGGAATCGGATCTAGTATCGGGCAATAGTAAAGGTCCACTCAAAGATTTCCGATTGGAGAGAGACGGGGCGTGATCCCCGAGGAGGCTCCTTTGGAAAGAGTGTTGAGTGCTGGGCGGAAACGCCTACTGATCAATCCCGGATTTCAGTTCCGTTTCATGGTCTGGATGAGTGCGCTTGCCATAGGTGTGATTGCCGTCATGCATTTGGCGCATCAGTGGTTTTTTTTCCAGCTGAGGGAGCAGGCTCGAGTTGCGGGTCTTCAGGCTGACCATGTTTTTTATCGGTTCATCGAATCGAGACAGACGGAGCTGGATGCCATCACGGGACTCAGTTTTATTGCAGTGATCATTGTGGTCTCTGCAGTGGGTCTCGTGCTTTCGCATAAAATCGCGGGGCCCATGTATCGGCTGAAGTTGCATTTGGAGCAGTACGCGGAGACTCGGATTCAGAAGCCACTGAAGTTCCGTGAAGGTGATTTTTTCATGGAGATTCCAGAGGCTTATAATCTCCAGTTCAAGCAAGAACCGAGGGTTCCGGCGGGAGATGCATCCGCCGGATGAGTTTATTCAAGGGCTCCGTCATCTTTGCTTCTGTCGCGGTCTTCGGGGGGTTTCATTATTTCCTGAATGTCGATCGGGGCGTCTCGTCTGCGCCGGTGGCCGGAGATGAGCAGAGGGTCATCCAGGAAATGGCCGGGTTCATTGAGGGACATCCGGATCTCGTTTCGGGGAATCGAAATGTGAGTGAGCCCAAAGCCGAGCCACGTTCTCATGGCGGGACCCACGCGGATGTTCCGGCTCCTGTCTTGCGGGATCCTGAGGTGATCGGAGTGGCGTTGAATCGGGCGACGATCGAGAAGCTTTACACTCCGGAAGGGGCTGCTGAAATTCAGTTGAGGATGAGTCAAAATCCACATGCGGCGATGAACGAACTGAAGCAAGCGTGGAAGATCATCGATCCGGCTGATACTGAGCGGCGGGAGGCTTTGCAGGAGTTGACCGTTGCTTTCAGAAGGGTGAATGCGGACCCCGAATTGGCAGTATCCCTGGTTGAGGAGGTCAAGCGGGTGAACCATGAACCCAATCTGTCTGATGAAAAGCTCGAGTATGTCGGGCGTACCCTTCAGCGGCATCTCAACGCCGAAAAAGATGAGCAGCGTCTGGTAGAGCAATTGCAGGAATTGGGGATCCCGCGTGTGGTGGTCGAGAGCCCCGAAACAAGCCGAGCCCCAGCTTCAAGCGATCCCGGCAAGTAGATCTTGACAACATGCGGCAAGGTCGGTTACGCCTTGGTCCATGCGTCTTTTGATTCTTTTTTCGATCTTGGGTTCAATGTTCTCCCATTCAGTTTTTGCGAGGGATCCGGACTGGAATCGGCAGGCCTTGG
>CANHQK010000051.1 GCA_947462765.1 Bdellovibrionales bacterium | reverse complement strand
GATCGGTCTGATGGTGCTCCTGAGCGCCTGCGGCTCCAATTCCACCCGGGATCGCACCCTCGGTCAAAGCGGCCTGTCCGACGGTTCGGGCACCTCCCCGACCTCCAATACCAACACCGGCGGAAACGTCTACAACCTCCCGCTCGCTCCCGAGCGCGTGGTCGAAATCACTGGCCAGGGCGGCATGACCCCCGGCTACCGGATCTCCGCTGAGACTTCTCGCACCCTCAAAGTCAAAGTGAGCGCCCTCCCCGCTCCCCGTCTCACCGTTCCCGGCTACACCAACTGGGTGTTCCCATACGGCTGCCTCCGTCTCCGCGTCACGGTGAACGGCACCACCCAAAGCACCCAAGTGCTCCGCGTGGCCGATGCGGCACAAGGCTCGAACTCTCCTTGCGCCAACGCTCCGACTTCCCAGGTTCTCGATTTCAGCGACGCCATGACCGGCGATGGCCCGGTGGACGTGATCGTGAGCTCGCCCGACTACGACAACTGCCGCACCTACAACCCGATGTACTACGGCTGCCAGATGAGCGCGGTGTGGATGAACCACATGGCCGCTGCCAATGTCTCCGTGCAAACCGATGGCACCTGGTTGAATCCTTGAGCTGAATCCTTAAGCCGAATCCGTGATATACTGAAGGTGTATGAGTGCTCTACTGAAATCACTGAAAAACAGACTCCGGAACCGGGACGGGTTCACCCTGACCGAGGTCATGATCCTCGGATCCCTGTTCCTGGTGCTCATCGTTTCTTTTGCCGCTTACCAGTTCCAGCAGGACAAGGTCCGCCGGGCCCGCGAGGTGACTTCTTCTTATAAAACTTTCGAGCGCAATACCAAGGAGAAGGCGGTTCAGCCCCAATCGATCTCGCGAAGCGAGGAACTCGATCTCTCCAAAATGGAATGAATCCTGGATGCTGTATTTAAAGCCCGGAACTCCCGCACTGATCCTGGCCCCGATGGAGGGAGTGACCGATGCCCCGTTCCGGGCATTCATCACCCGAAGCGGTGGATTTGACTACTGCGTGAGTGAGTTCATTCGTGTGAGCGGGCACCCCGTACCGGAACATGTCTTCCGAAGGGATGTTCCAGAATTGGCTCACGGATCCAAAACCGCAGCTGGAATCCCGGTCCAGATTCAGATTCTCGGGGGAGATCCCGGAAGGATGGCTGAGAGCGCACAAAATGCTGTGCGTGCCGGTGCGCTCGGGATCGATATCAATTTCGGTTGCCCGGCCCCGACCGTGAATCGCAACGATGGTGGCGCCACCCTGCTCAAATACCCTGAGCGGATCGAATCGATCGTTCGTGCGGTAAGGGATGCCGTACCCGCAGCACTCCCCGTCAGCGCTAAACTCCGGCTCGGCTTTGACGACCCTGAAGCCATTCACGAAAACGCCAAACGTGCTGAAGCCGGAGGCGCCGCATGGATCACCATTCATGGCCGAACCAAGACCCAAGGCTACATTCCACCGGCCTATTGGAAGCCGATCGGAGTGGTGACCCGGACGTTGTCGATTCCAGTCGTCGCCAATGGCGAAATCTGGTCACTTGAGGATTTCAAACGTTGCCGGGAAGACTCAGATTCGATTCACTTCATGCTCGGGCGAGGAGCTCTAGCCGTACCTGGACTGGCTCTTCAAATCAGGAAAGAACTCGGACTGGAGCCGGCCGGGTCCGGAGCCGATCTCAGATTCCCGGACTTACCCGGTGCCCGGGCCTGGCAGGAGGTTTTCCGCAAGTACAGCGAGGTTCAGCCCTCCGAAAAACGGATGAAACAATGGGCGAGGTATCTTCACTCCCGGAACACCATCGACTGGTGGGATCGCATCAAAGGCCTCGGATCAACCTCAGAAATTTTGACTCATTTAGGGCAACGGTAGGTGGCTCCCACATCCGGCGCGCCAGGAGCATCACATCCTTAGCGAATTGATCCTTGATCACGGGATCACCGTTATACCGCTCGAGTGCACCTCGATAATGATCGAAGGCACTTTCTCCGAAAATCACCCGCGGACGGGTGGAAGCAAGATTGATCTTGAGCAGGAGGACTCCGAAAGCCACGGCCTCGGCAGGATACTTTTGGATCGACTCTTTCCAATCGAAGAGCTGCAGCGGGGTCACCTCCCCCTCTCCGACTCTCACACTGATCGAGGGATGGCACCGGGAGACCAGTTGTCTCAGGTAACCCAGGCGCCGGGGGGAGTCCGGACTCAATCGGTCGAGGACCTCTCGGATCCCGGGATTGGTCATCTGGGTCAATCCGACGGCTCCCCGCTCGCTCCGGGCAGCGGGCTTGAAATTGGACTCCCTCCAGATCAAAGCCGTCACGACCACCGGATCGACCCCGTAACACCGGGAGGAGCGAATGATCTCTTTGGCTAGGCGCGAAGGATCTTCCGCCTCAAGACCGATCTTCTTGGGGTTCGCTTCGTCCATGGCTCCGAGAATCATCTTTCGAAGCTGATATCGAGAGATCCCTCCTCTCAGGTGGAAGCTTCTCTCGATCTGGCTTTGGATCATTTTTGCCTGCGAGGTCCACCCGAGACTCGGAAGGGATCCGAATTCCGAACTCATGGAGGACCCGGACTTGGGTAGCACGAGTCCGATCACGATGAGGGGGGCAAGCCAGGGGCGTAAAGTCATGAGGCGCCCACCCTACCCACCTGACCTAAGAAAGCCAACCGCAAAGCGTCATCTTGTCCCATGCCGGAGTCAAAATTTCACCTCCCAGGTGGAGCCAAAGAGACCCTCGAAAGGAGCGTGCACACTTAAGATTATGAAATCATATGATTGTTTTTAAATAAATTTTGGAACGACTTTTGCAGTGAGTCTGAACACTCAGGAGAAACCTCATGATTCTACTCGCTGCAGCATATTTTTTCTTTTCCAGTCCCGTTCTGGCTCAGACCCTTCCTTCACAGGGAGTCGCGCCATTGAACCAGGAGGAAACTCAGCTCAAGCTCCAGACCCAGGAGTTCGAGACTCAGTACCGGACGGATCTTGTTCCCGACACCTGCTACCGGGAGGAAACCCAAGGAACTCGGACTGAATGCCGGACCGAGACTGAACAGCGTTGCGACACCCGCTACGAGCAGGATTGCCGGTACCGCTCCTTCCCGGTTTGTCAGCAGATTCTCCGCCCGGTCTGTTTTCCAAGACAGGTGTGCCACACGGTGATGGACCGGGTGTGCAATAGCAGGGGCTGCCAGAGCGTGCCGCGTCGGGTTTGTCAGAATCATAACCAGTGCCAGAATCAATGGGACACTGTGTGTCACACTGAGCAACGCTATGAGTGCCAGAATATCCCCCGCACTTTCTGCCAGGACATCCCGAGACAGGTCTGCAACCAGGTTCCCAACATCGTCCGAGTGCCTTACGCCTGTCAGAGACCCGTCCAGGTTCCGATCGGGCAAAGACTGAAACTCGATACGATCGCCCGCGTTCAGATCCGGATCGCGAACCTGCGTGAAATCGGAGCCCGAGGTGAGAGCCTCACGGTCACCCTGAATCAGGGCAAAGTGAGCCTCTCCGCCAATGGACTTCCTTTGATCGTCCGCACTCTCGAGGAAGCCCAGGAGCTCCGTCGGACAGGAGAAACCCAGGCCGAGATCGATGCACGCTACTTGCTCGAGATCCTTCCCTTGGATCAGGTGAACAGCCTGTCTTCGATCGGGATGGCCCAAGGTCGCCTGGAAAGTGACCGGGTCGAGTTCCAACTGAAGGACCTGCCGGCTTTCCCGGTGAAAGGCCGCATTCTGATCGTAAGGAAACAGACTTTCGGCGGACGGAAAACGGTCGTGAATTCGGACTTCGAGGCGAGAAACCTCGTGATCCAGGGAGGCACAGCCAAGCTGATGCTGGCGCCCTTCGGAGTCGAATGCCTGAAAGCCCGCCCGCATGAGATCAGCATCAGGATCACCCCTGATCTCGAAGGACTTAAAAAAGGACTGGTGAATCCGGAGATTCTTTCAAAAATCCAAACCGGTGGCGCAGAACTCCACTTCGAAGACCGTCCCTGATAGGATGAGCGGGTGAGCCGCTCCGCTGAACGTGAACTCTGTTATGTCCTGAAATCCATCCCGTTCCGGGAGAGGGATCTGATTCTCCAGCTGCTTTCGGAGCAGAGGGGAAGGTTCTCTGCCATTGCCCGGAACGGGGTTCAATCCCGACGCTTCGGTGGAACGCTCGATCTCTTCACCTGCTCCGAATTCGAACTCGGCGGGAAGGCGATCCGGATCGCTGAGTCGGGAGAGGAAACCCTGTTCAGTCTGGAATCGGGAGTCATCCGGTACGCTCCGAAAAGTCTCTCGAAATCGCTCGAAAAACTCGGTGCGGCCTCTTGCTTGAACGAAATCACCCTCCGGATGCTCCCCCCTCAAAAGCCCGCGCCCGAAGTTTTCAAGCTCGTGTCGAACACCTTGGTCGGACTCGATGAATCTCCCCCGGAACGAGCCCTCCCGATGATCAATGCCTTCATCCTGAAGATGACTCAATGGCTCGGAGTCCAACCCGCTCTGACCCGCTGCCTGCGCTGCGAAACCCCGCTTCATGAAGCTCCCGGAGACAGCGTTCAGGCCCAAGTGGCTCAAGGTGCCTGGCTCTGCGACCCTTGCATGCCAGGAACCGGTGCGCCGAGGCTCTCGAAAGCCGTCATGCTCGACGCCCTTCACTCACTTCTTCATCCGATCCGCAAGGTGGAGTTCCATGCAGATCCAGAGGACCACACTCGGTTACTCGAGTTTCTCGAGCAACACCTTCAGTATTTCGTCCCCGGATTCGATCGTGAAAAAATCAGTTCGATCCGGTTTCTGAAATCTCCCGGATTGCTTCCTTGAAGGAGTTCTCATCACCGGGACGGATCAAATAACTCTTTTTCACACCCGCGGCGAGTCCTGCTTCGTAGTCGGATTGCCGATCCCCAATCATGAATGAACCAGACAGATCGATGCCCATCGACCGAGCAGCGCTCAGCAGGAGCTCGGGTTTGGGCTTCCGGCAGATGCAACCGTCTTCGGGCCGGTGCGGACAGATCGAATAGGCGTCCATCCGGATCCCTACGGCCTCGAGGAGCAAGCGATCGAGCTTGGCGTGGATCTTCTCCAGAGCGGCAGGCTCGATCCACCCCCGGCCGACTCCGGACTGGTTCGACACCACCACCAGCAAGTAACCCGCCTCTTTCAGGCGCTTCAAGCCGGCCGGAACCCACGGGTACAACGAAAAATGATCCGGATCACTGATGTATCCGGAATCCGGGTTCAAGGTCTCATCCCGGTCCAGAAAAACGGCCTTTGCCATGAACCGGAGCTTATCATAAGGTGGGCTCGAACCCTATGTTTTCAATCCGCTTCCTCCGAGCACTGAAACCCTACCTCTGGCCGGACAAGAACTGGCTCCTGTTCAGTCTCGCGATGGCCATTCCCCTTTCCCTGCTCCGGACAGGTCCGATCCCCTTGGTCAAGATCCTGATCGACGAGGTCCTTCTCAAAAAGGACACCGCGAAATTGATCTACGTCCCCTTCGCCATCATCGGACTCTATACCATCAATCTCTTTGTCCGATTTTTGCACTATTACTCGGTCCGGATCGCGGTAGTGAACACGAACCGGAGGGTACGGGAGAAGATGTACGAGCACCTGATCGGTCTCTCGGCCGACTACTTTTCCGAGAAGCGTTCAGGAGCATTGCTTTCACGCGTCACTGCAGACCCCTTCCACCTCGACAGCGGAATCGCCTCGCTGAACGTCCTCATCCGGGAGCCGGTGCTGTTCCTGGTTCTCTTCGGCTACGCCCTGTATACCAACTGGCGCCTGACGCTTCTCACTTTGACAATCGTCCCCGCGCTCGGTTGGGTGTTCAGCCGCTCCGGAAAATACATCAAAAGCAAGATCGCCGAATACCAGGAGTGGAATGGTGAGTCTTACAGCTCCGCCCAGGAAGCGATCAGCGGCATCCGGGTGATCCAGCTTTACAATCTCACGGGTTCTCAATTCCGAAAGTATTCCGACCAACTGGCGACCATCACCCGGCTCTTGCTCCGGATCAGCAAGATGGAGGAGATTGCTGGACCCGTGGTCGAACTGATCACCTCGGTATCGATCGCGCTCATTCTGTACTTCGGAGGAAAGGCCGTCCTCGAGGGAGAAATGACCTCGGGTGATCTGGTCGGATTCTTCACCGCCTTCGGAATGATGGTGAATCCGATCCGGTCTTTGAGTGACATCAATTCGAAGATGAATACGGCAAGTGCCGCCATGGAGCGGATCGAAGAATTCCTCTCCTGGAAACCGCGCATCCGTGATCGGGAAAACGCCATCCGCGTGAGTTCGATCGAGCATGGGGTCGAGTTCAAATCAGTCGGCTTCCATTATCCGGACAGCCCGGAACGTCCTGTGATCGATGCTGTGAGCTTCTCACTTCCCCTGGGCAGTACCGTGGCCCTGGTCGGGCAAAGTGGATCTGGAAAAAGCTCGATCGTCCAGCTCTTGACCCGCCTGTATGATGTCACCTCCGGTTCGATTCTGATCGACGGAAAGGACCTGCGGGATCTGTCTCTGAACTCGTGGAGGGATCAGGTGGCCGTGGTGAGCCAGGATGTGTTCCTCTTCCATGACACCATCTTCCAGAACATCCTGATGGGGCGTCCGGGCGCCACGGCGGAAGAAGTTCGAGAAGCGGCACGGAAGGCCCATGCACTCGATTTCATTCAACGCTTGCCGAAGGGTTTTGACACGCTCGTCGGAGACCGAGGCATCAAACTCTCCGGTGGAGAACGGCAAAGAATCTCCATAGCCCGTGCCTTCCTGAAGGACTCCAAGTGCTTGATCCTCGATGAGGCAACCTCGAACCTCGATAATGAATCCGAAAAAATCGTTCAGATCGCCCTCGAAGAACTCATGGAAAACCGGACCACACTGATCATCGCTCACCGGCTATCCACCATCCGGGACGCCGATGAAATCCTGGTCTTGAAAGCAGGACGGATCCTCGAGCGCGGAACCTACGATTCACTCCTGGCCCGTCCGGGAGAGTTCAAGCGATTGGTGGAGTTCTCTCGAGATTGAGCCTCAGTGGGTCGTATTTCCGCGAAGGACCTCGAGGATTTCCTTCGCCCGGGTGAGGCTGATCCGCTTTTCCCTGGAGAGCACACTCGAGAGTTCCTCTTTCAATCGGGGAAGTTCCTCCTCGCGGGCTCCGGCAGCAATCGCCAGATTGGCAGCATGCAAACGCATGTGGCCCTTGACGATTCCCACCGTGGCCAAGGCCTTCAGTGCACCGAGATTCTGAACCAACCCGGCTGCCGCCGCGATCCGCGCCAGACCTTCTGCATTCTGGACTCCCATGATCTTGAGGGACAAACGGGCTGTAGGATGAAGCATGGTCACGCCCCCCACCGTTCCTACCGCCAAGGGTGCGAGAAACTCTCCGACCAGGGTCCCGTCTTCGAAGCTCCAATCCGTCACGGGCTGATACGTTCCGCTCCGAGCAGCAAAAGAGTGCACTCCCGCTTCGACCGCTCGCCAGTCATTTCCGGTGGCGATCAGAATCGGATCGATTCCATTCAGGACCCCTTTGTTGTGAGTCGCGGCTCGATAAGGGTCGGTTTTGGCAAACTGAGTGGCCTCGACAATGCCTCTGCCCGTCTCCGGATCCACACCCGGAATCTCCACACGGGCGTAGGCGAGTTTCCCATCGGTCAGATTGGACAGGATGCACAGACCGACCTTCTCGCCTGTTACGGCCTCGATCGAAGGCTTGAGGCCCTCGCACACCTGGTTGATCAGATTGGCACCCATGGCGTCGCAAGGATCGCACATCACGTGGATCACCAGCATGGTCCCGGTGCCATCCTCACGCGGAAGTGCCCGAAACACCAGATCCCGGACACCGCCCCCGCGGGCCACGAGCCCGGGAACGATTGCGTTCGCCTCGTCCATCAAGCGATTGCGAACCGCGGTCAAAGATTGCACGGAGCTCTCGATGTCTTTCGCAAAGGGAATCTGGATCTGGCCGATGATCAGATTTCCACGAGAGCCAGTGGTGATTTTGCCACCGGATTTTCTCACCCACTTGGCCGTTGCACTGACCGCCGCGATGATCGAGGTCTCTTCGACCGCCATCGGAATGAACACATCTCTTCCGTCGATATTGAAGTAAGTGGCAACCCCCATCGGAATCGGAAACACACCGATCACATTCTCGATGAAGTGTTCTGCGGTTTCGACCGGAAGGGCATTGACCCCTTTCAGGATCTGGAGTTCCTGGGGGTCGAGATCGCACCACTTCGCCAACCGGGCCTGGCGTTCGTCGAAGGGAATACGATGAAACTCTCTCAATAATTCCTCGAACATTTCGGTTTTCACACTCGACTCCATTTCTTTCCTGTACGGAGATTCTCCACTCCGGCGGACTGGGTACAAAACAGGGCGATCCGGAGCTCTTGCTCCACGGTCGCCATCCATTCTTCCAAAACCTCTTCGCCCTTCAATGCGACACTCAACGCCGCGCCGGCGAATCCGACCCGCCCCGCTCCGAGTGCGATGCACTTTGCAGCATCGAGTCCGTTCCGGATCCCTCCACTGGCCCAAATGGCCGGACCCTGACCCGAAAAAACCCCGACTGCATTCAAAATCGATTCTGCCGTGGGAATGCCCCAATCACCGAAGGTCTCACCGAGGATTCGCTCACGGGATGCTTCTCCGGCTCTCAATCCCTCGACACGACCCCAGTGCGTTCCCCCAAGACCGCTCACATCAACGGCGCGGATGGGCAGATTCTTGATTCTCTCGAGGAAGCCCCGACTCATTCCACTTCCGGTCTCTTTCAGCACCAACGGAACATCGATCCGTTCGCAAAGCTCCACCACTGCCTGCCACGAACCTTGAAATCGAGGCGTCCCCTCCGTCTGCACGCACTCTTGAATCGGGTTCAAGTGAATGGCCAAAGCCCGGGCCCCGCTCCGCTCGAGCATCTCGCGTAGGGCCAACCACTTTCTATGTCGAGCCACCTCGACCAATTGGGCGATGCCGAGATTCGAAATCAAAAAGAGTTCGGGATGACGCTCTCGGAGACGCTGGACACCGGAATCCTGATAAGCCGTATCGATCTCACGGCGTTGGGAACCCACACCGAACACCCAGCCTCTCCGGGCAGCCTGTTTCGCCAGGAGTGCATTGACTCCGTCAGCTCCCGGATGACCGGCCGTCATGCCTGCAATGAAAAAGGGAGTCGACATGCCGACACTGAACACCTCGGTGCGGAGATCGATCGACTCAAGGTCGAGATCCGGAAGCGAGTCATGCTCCAATCGAATGCAATCGAGCCCCGTCCCGGAGGAGGAGCGACTCTCGGGGAGGAGTGCGATGCGGAGGTGATCCGCTTTGCGTGAGATGAAACCGGAATCTGTCATGGAATAAACCTGCGCGGAGTCTAGCACAGAACCTTAGTTGATTAAAGGGGTCAATGATTATGATTGAAACACTGGCCGAAAGTCGTTAACTTGGGCACATGTTTTCGAAGGATCGCTTCAACCAGGACCTGATTCAAAGCTTCCTGCTCCGCCAGGGTCCGAGCCCCCGACTCCGCGATGCCATCCTTTATGCCCTCGAAAGCCCCGGGAAACGCCTTCGGCCACGCTTGGCACACGAGTCCGCCGTCCGGTTCGGACTTTCGCCTGCTGCCACCTCGATTTTTTCCCGTTCGATCGAACTCGTTCACCTCTTTTCCTTGGTCCACGATGATTTACCCGCCCTTGACGACGATGACTTCCGGAGAGGCCAACCCACTTTGCATCGCAAGTTCGATGAGGGCATCGCTTTGCTTGCCGGAGATGAACTCCTCCAGTTCGCACATGAGACCTTCTCGGAGCTGTTGGAATCGGTGGAGCCCCGGAGCTTCAGTGCCGCGCTCCGGCTGTTTCATAGCGCCATCGGCCGTGAGGGAATGATCGGGGGTCAGTCGCTCGAACTCGAGACTCCATCCGGAGAAATGACTCTCGATTCCCTACTCCGGATCCAGACCCTCAAAACCGGCGCTTTGTTCAAAGCCGCGGTCGTGATTCCCGCACTCCTCACAGGTGCCTCCCCCACAGACCCCCGCGTTTCGGAGGTGGAGGACTTCGCCCTCGCATTCGGGTTCGCATTCCAGATCGCTGACGACCTGCAGGACGAGGAACAAGACCAACAGGAGTCGGCCAAAAACATTCTGGGCATCCTGGGACGTGAGGCTGCCATTGGATTGGCGCTCGATCGGCTCACACGAGCGCCCCATTTCGATTCATTCAGCCCGGCACGGGAGCTCGCTGATTTACTGGAGTCAGAAAAACGTCGCACTTAAGGCCACCCTCGAGCATTCCGAAAAGGAAGCGCGATGAGTGCGTTCATGATCCTCCTCTTCACATGCCTCTACCCGGTCGCCCATGCGGGCGATCCAGGCAAGCCATCGTCGCAGCCCCCTCCATCTAACTCGGGACCGATTCATTTCGGGGGAGAGCTCCTTCACGAAGCTCCTGGAATATTCGGGATCAAAAAGCGCCCCGGAGCCGATGCCGACACCTTGCGCATGATTGAAGAACAAGAGCGGATCATGCACTCGGGCTCACGCGACACGGCTTCCGTACTCAGAACACTCACCGGCGGACAAGACCGCGCTCGCGAGATGGTACGGGTCATCCAAACCGAGGAAATGAGACAAGCCCTCGAAAAGGTGACCGCCGAAGGAAAGAACTTCCTGGAGAAGAACTCAGCGCTCCGTAGCCCACTGGCCTTGATCGGCGGAGCACTCTCAGTTTGGGTCGGGGGAGATGTCCGGATCCTGAATGAGGAAAATTTCAAAATATCGACTCGAATCGAGGGCAGAAATCGCTCGGGTGAATTCCGGATGGAATCCCCACTGGTTAACGGAAGACTGCACTTCAACGAAATTCAGGGCATGACCGTCAATATGAACCGTGAGATTCCCGGACTGAAATCCAGGGCGGAAATCGACTTTCAGGCTCGCACGCAGTCTCTCACGACTCAGATCCGCCAACCCCTGGCACCGCACCTCGACCTGACATTCGGAGCAAGTCAACTCCCGCACCTGAACAACCGTACCGATGGTCAGGCCAAGATCGAGTACCAGTTCCAATTTTAAGCACCCAAGGAGCCCATGCCAAAGCGTAAAGAAAAACCCCTCACACTGGAAGAGATCAAAGCCAAAATGGTGCAGCAGTCGGAGGCGTCTTGGCTCCACTCACCACCCTTGATCGGCCTAGCAGCATCGAGCGATGGCCCGGTCTGGCTTCCACTCGATCCTTCCGCATCAGAGGGCACCCTGCTGCTTTTCCTGCTCGACTTCGGTGATTACCTCTCCGATGCCATCCTCGATCAGATCTCGGATCTCATGGATCAGTATTCCCGTCTTCCCTGGCGCCCCGTGATCGCTTATCAGCCGAAAACACTGTTTCTCAAGCAGGCTAAATTCTTCGAACGATACCGGAACCAGTCCCACTTCCACCTCATACCGGTTTACACGGATCAGACCGGTGACTGGTTTGACACATTGAACACCAATGGAGCACCGACCCTGGCGATCCTTCATCAGGGCGTTGTCGTATTCAAAGAGAGCTTCAGCACGGACCCCATGCGAACACTGTTCCTCGCCGAGGAGCAACTCCAGAAAATCCTTCGGGTCGAGGACCCCGGACTCCCCCTGTTCGGGGTGACCACGCGCAAGACGAAAAAGACTCTCGAAAAAGGAGTCATCCCGATCGAATCACTGGATCTCGGGGGAAATTGGATCCGAGGGAACCAGACCGTGATGACAGAGGACTCGAGCGCATCCGTGAGTTTCCAGTTCGAGGGGGACCACCTGAGACTCCTGGCCAACCTGCACCCTCAAGCTCGGGACCCCTCGAGATTTTCGATCTTCTTCAATGATGAGCCGCTTGCGGGAGCCCACTACGGGCCCCACACCTATCAAGGCGATCGCGGAAACCCCACGGTCGAACTCAACCGGACCCAGGGCGTTTACGAGATCATCGACGCAGAAACCACGCTCCGCGGAAAAATCACCTTAAAATTCCTGAACGCGGTCGAAAATCCGGTCATTCTCTACTCTCTCCGCTTCGCCTGAATGCCAGGTTCCTTTTGAAGTCCGGGTACTTCACACGAGACAATGCAGAACCCCGAATCCTCTCTCGATACTCCACTTCGGTCTCCGAGAGCAGGATCGACTCGTCCAACACCAAGTGAGCAGCAGGAGGAACCGGAACGGACCTCCGCACGGGTTTGGTATTGTAGGGACAAACCTCCTGGCAAAGATCACAGCCGGCCACATACCCGTGCAACTCGACATTCTCCTCGAACGGGCCGCGCTTTTCGAGAGTGAGGTAACTGATGCATTTCCGTGAATCGAGGTCGTGATCCGCGAGAGCCCCTACGGGGCAAGCCCCGAGACATCGGGTGCAGGGCCCGCAGTAATCTTTGAGGAGCTCCGGAAGGAATCCGAATTCACGATTCAAAAACACCACACCGATGAACACATACGAGCCCAACTGCGGGTGGATCAGGAGTGTGTTTTTTCCGATCCAGCCGAGCCCCGCCAGAACGGCCCAGGTTCTCTCGAGCACGGCAGAGGTATCGACACAGATCTTGTACTGGAACTCCTCGCCCCAACCACGCTCCGTCTTCCAAGCATTCATGGCACGATCGAGGCCCGACTGGATCGTCTCATGATAGTCGGGCCCGTTCAGATATCGCGCATAACGGAGATCTTCATCCCCGACGGGATGAGGCGAATACGGCCGGAGAACCGCCAGAACACTCTTCACACCGGGAAAGACGAGCTCGGGGTTCAACCTGCGGTCAAGCCCCCGCAAGAGGTAGCCCATTTCTCCGTGTTTACCCTCAGCGATCCACTGGGCATATCGCGAGGAGTGCCTTCCGTACTCCTCACGAACCGCTGAAACGTCGACCAATCCGGAAACCGGGAAACCTTCTTTTTCGAGAATCTCAGTGAGCCGCGGATCCACTGCGCATCTCGAGCCCTTTACCGATACTAGTTTTGAGACCGGGGGTCGCAATCAAAGCCGGTCGGGTCACGCGTACCAGGCGGGACACGAGATCCGAATCAAGAACTTCAGTGATCTCGACTTCGGCCAGATCGCCAGGGCGCAAATCAACGCCTTCGTTGTCACCCAAGTCATTGATCAGCACACGACCATCGATCTCAGCGGCCTGAGTCGGCATGCGCGCCTGGATCAAGAGCTCGGTCTCTTCGGACCCGCCCTCGACCATCACCTCGACACGGGTGCCGATCAAACCGGAGAGCTTGGATCCGCGCTGAGCTTGCAGGAGCTCGATCAGCTTTTTGCGGCGCTTGCGCTTCACGTTGGCGTGCAAGTGGCCTTCGAGCTCGGCGGCTTTGGTGCCTTCTTCTTTGGAATAACTGAACACGCCGACATGATCGAGCTCGAGCTTGCGGAGGTCGTCACAAAGCTCTTCGAATTCTGCGTCGGTCTCGGTCGGGAATCCGACAATAATGGAAGTCCGGACCACGAGGCCCGGGATTTTTTCGCGGAGCTTACCCATGAGGTCGTAGAGCTTGGCCTTGGTCAGGCGACGATTCATGAGCGCCAGCACCCGATCGCTCGTGTGCTGGATCGGCATATCGAGGTACTTCACAATTTTTGGCTCGCGCGCGATGATGTCAACGAGCTCGTCCGAGAAGGCATCAGGGTACACGTAATGCAGGCGGATCCACTCGATGCCATCGATCTTGCAAAGTTCGGGGAGCAGCATTTCGAGGTTCTCGCGATACTTCCACTCCATGCCGTATTCGGTAAGATCCTGGGCCACGAGGTTCAATTCGCGGACCCCGTCGGCAGCCATTCTCTTCGCCTCTTCCACGAGCGAAGCGATGGTGCGTGAACGCACATTGCCCCGGAGCTTCGGAATGATGCAGAACGAACACCGACGATTGCAACCTTCGGAGAGTTTCAAAAAACCCGAGAAACGCGCCCCGGTGTGCACCCGCGCGTCGTTCTCGGTGTGGATGAAAGCGGGAAAATCAATATAGGAGCGCTGCGGGAGAGGCGCTCCCTGATCTCGAGCCTTTTCGTGCAAATCGAGGAGTTCGGTGATCTTGTGGTACTGGCCGGTTCCGATCATGAGATCCACTTCCGGCATCTCTTTTTCAAGCTCCTTGGCATAGCGCTGGGGTAAGCAGCCCGACACGACCAGCGCCTTGCAGGATCCGTCCTCTTTGAACTGGGCCATCTCGAGGATGGTCTCAATCGACTCCTCTTTCGCGGCCTGGATGAAGGAACAAGTGTTCACGATGATCACCTCGGCCTGATCGGGCTCGCGGGCGATCTCGTAGCGGTCATTCTCGAGTTTGCCGAGCATGACTTGGGAGTCGACGAGGTTTTTCGGGCAGCCGAGGGATACGAAGTAAACGGGTGATTTTTTCATAAATTAATCTCTGAAATTTCCGAACTGCATGGGGAGCTTGAGGGAGTCCTGTTTGCCCTTCAGAAGCGCAATGCACTCCTGAAGGTCGTCCCGGTTCTTACCGGTGACACGAACCTTCTCATCTTGAATCTGACCCTGGACCTTGATTTTGGAATCCTTGATCACGGCAATCACTTCTTTGCCTTTCTCTTTTGAGATTCCTGCCTGGACCGTGATCACTTGGCGAACCGATCCACCGAATGCCGCCTCAAGAGGCTTGTACTCGAGTGAAAGCAAGGACACTCCCCGCTTGATCATCTTGCCCTGGACGATCTCTTTCAGGTTATCGATCTTGCCTTCTTCTGAGCAGATCAGTGTGAGGGTCTTGGCCTTCTTGTCGAAATTGATCTCGCTTTTGACCCCTTTGAAGTCAAAACGTGTGGCCAATTCTTTCAGTGCAGTGTTCACGGCGTTATCGATTTCCTGCCAATCGACATCAGATGAAACATCAAACGAGGGCATAGTACGGTTCCTTTCAGGCCTTTTGGAAGCCGATTTTATACACCGTTTGTGTATTCCGGTCAAGTTTTACGGGTTGACGGAGGGGTCCCGCCGACGGTAGGACAAGTGAACCATGAAGTGGCTCGCCATCCTGATCTGGTTCAGTTTTCTGAACAATTCTGCTTTTGCATTGAGTTCCGATGACTTGAAAACAGGGGACGTCCTCCTTCAATCTCTTCCCTGCTCGCTTTGTGCCCTGATCGAGGCCGAGGAGAACTCCTCTTATTCACATGTCGGCGTGATGGGACCCGTCTCCCCGGGACCTCAGGTTTTCCAAGCCCATGGCCGGGTTCACCGGACCTCTTTGAGCCTTTTCATGCGCCAGACGCGGAAAGGGACCAAG
>CANHQK010000050.1 GCA_947462765.1 Bdellovibrionales bacterium | reverse complement strand
TTGAAACACATGAACGTGAAGGGGGTTTTCAAGGGGAATGAACCCTTCATCGACTTCCTGAAGCCCCTGAACACCGGCCCCGGGGTCGAACTTTCGGGAATTCTGAGCAAGGTCACCGCCAGGAATCTCCATCCCGGCTACATCGAGATTCCGATCTCGGACTACTCACACCTGAAGACCCACCCCTTCGACGTCTTCGTGGAGGATCAGCACCACGGCCTCCGACTGTTCGCCTCTAAAGACAGCGCCGTGGATCCTTCCTACCTTCAGGAGCTGAAAAAACAGACTTCTTGGATCTTTATCGAAGAGAAGTCCATCAGCTCCATACGGAATAAAATTCAAGAGCTCCAGACCGAATACAAGGGAATGGAGGGGTTTCCGATAGCATGGAAAACCGCGGAGACACTCTTCAATGCTCGCATGCTGCTGAAAAGCATTCACGCGGGCGGAATCAGTGACGGCGCCGTTGAGCAGGCAGGGGTCATCATCGGAGACCTGCTCCAGTTGGTCTCCCACCTCGGGCAGACCCCGAACCTCCGGCGATTGGTCCAGCAGGCCAAAGAAAGCGATAAGAACATCGCCTGCACCACCTTGGCGGTGCTGATCTGCAAAATTCTGAAATTCGAAACCGTCTCGGTCACAGAAATTCTGGGTGTGGCCAGCTTTTTTCAGGACATCGGACTGTATCACACCCCCTTCGGCGATCTGAGCACGACCCCGGTTGTGAAGATGTCGGAGGAAGCTGCGAAATGGTACGTCAATCATCCGAATGAGAGCGCCGATCTGCTGGCCAAGAATGCCAATCTGCCTGAGGTGGTCTTGCAGGTGATCCGCCAGCACCATGAGCGGAAGGACCGCTCAGGATTTCCGAACAAAATCGGCGGATTGCAACTTCACCCGATGGCCGAGATCTTGAGCCTGATCAATGCCTACCTCGATTATGACCACGAGTTCGACGACGTGAAGGAAGAGGTTTTTTCTCACTACTCCGACCGGGTCGTGGCGGCGTTTCGAGGACTGCTCGATCTTCTCGAACCGGTCCGTCAATCACTGAAATAAAAGTGCCACATCAGACTGTAAGCCGGGTTCTGTCTTCGGCCCTTGCGAGCCGGAGGCAATCATTCCTCTAGACGCCCGGTTGCCCGGGTCATTCAACAGCAACCTATACCCGAAGGTCAAACGAGCAAAGCTACTCTTCCTTCCTATTTGGTCTTGCTCCCGACAGGGTTTTCCGTGCCCCGCTCCTTACGGATCGGGCGGTGAGCTCTTACCTCGCCTTTTCACCCTTACCCCTCCGTTTGCACGAAGAGGCGGTATGTTCTCTGTGGCACTTTCCGTGGAACGGGCATTACACCCGCCCCCCCGGCCGTTAGCCGGTGTCGCGCATTGTGGAGCCCGGACTTTCCTCCCGCCTGCTTGCGCAAGCCAGCGATTGCCCGTCTGATGTGGCGCCCCGACCTTAGCCCGATTCAGCTCCGCCTGTCCATTCGATAGTGGCCCGGATCGGGAGACCCTCCGCACCGGGAAAGGTCTGACAGGCCAGACGGATTCCCCGGGCCAACTCGTCCGGACTCAATTGATGCCGCTCGATGGGACTCGGGGGGTTCACCCGTTTTTGGGACTCGGGATCGAGAAGGATCCGGTCGGCTCCGCATTTACCATGTCCGCCACAACGGCTCCCCGTGGGAAGCTCGATCATCTGGGCATGCGCGAGAAGATTCAAACCGCGCAGGCAAAGCTCCGAATCGAACTCGATCCCCCCACGGACGAAGACCACACTCACAGGCGAGACTCATTCTTCAGAAACTTCGTCATGCTCCACAAAAAATGGGGCAAGTGGGTGAGTTTCTCGAAAAGACCTCCCTGGTACAGCCTGATCCAGGAACGGAAAAACTCCCGCTGGGCCTCGGAATACGGGAACCACCACCAGGATTTGAACGTGAACAGACCGACTGCGGGACGATTGATGTGACGGACGTGCACAAACTCATACAAGCCCATTTCGGCGTGTTTCCGTCCAAACCCGCTGTCTTTCATTCCGCCCCAAGGCGTCTCGGGAAGCCCGGCCGAGAACAGCACTTCATTGATCATGACCGACCCCACATGGAGCTCGCGCGCGATTTCCTCGGCCAGTGCCATGTTCGAGGAGATCACGCTCGCCAGAAGTCCGTACTCACTGCGATTCGCTTTCTCGATCGCCTCTTGGACCGACTTGAAGGTGGTCAGGGCAATCACCGGACCGAAAGTCTCTTCGTTGTAAATCCGGGTTTCTTCGATTCCTTTTCCACCCACCAGTGTCGGAATCATGCGGGTCCGGTCACTGCTCATGATGCCGCCGCAGATGAACTCCGCTCCGCGGTCTTTGGCGTCCTTCAAATGCTCCTCGTAAATGGACTTCTGCTTGTCCATGGTCGTGACACCGAGGTCGATACCGGGGGTCAGACGGAGCACTTTTTCTTTGAGCATCTCAGCGAAAGGCTTGGCAATGGATTCATGAACGATCAGTCGCTCGACCGAGGCACAGGCCTGGCCCGAATTGGTAAATCCGCCCCAGAGCGCCGCCGAAGTCGCGAAATCGAGATCGGCATCGGGTAACACGATCATGGCATCTTTTCCGCCCAATTCCAGGGTGACCGGAATCAGGTGCTGGGAAGCTTGCTTCATGATGGCCTTGCCGGTCCGGACGCTTCCGGTGAAAAAAATCTTGGCGGGCTTCTGCTCGATGATGGCCGCACCGAGATCGCCCTCTCCCATCAAGGTTTGCAAGAGATCCCGGGGGAATCCGGCTTCATCAAACAGATCCTGGATCAATTGTCCGACTTGAGCGCTGTATTCGCTCGGTTTGAACACCACCGCGTTACCGGCCAGAAGTGCGACAGCGATATCGCCGAAGGCCAGGAAAAACGGATAATTCCAAGGTGAGATCACCGCCACGGTTCCGAGAGGTGCATAAGTCAGCAGACTCTTCCGGTAACGCAAGAAGGGATTACGGAGAGTGACTTTTTTGTCCCGGAGCCGGGAGGGAGCAATGCCGGAAAAATAGGTGAGCAGCTCGATGGAAGGAAGGATCTCGCAAATGTAAGCCTCGATGTGGGGCTTGCCATTCTCCTCATGGATCACGCGGGCAATGTCGTCCACTCTGCGACACAGGGTTTCGCGGAGCTGCAGCAGCTTCTTGGCCCTTTGCTTGACACTGAGCTTCGACCACAGGGCCTGGGCCCGGGCTGCTTTCTCGAAGACCCTCGGAAGGTCATGGGTCGGACTTTTCGGGATCTCTTTCAAAACGGACCCGGTGCGGGGATTGCGGCTGATCAGCATTTCCATACCGAGCACTGTACCGTCTTTTCAGCGCGGGGTCTAGGTGTGAGGAACACCCCAGTTTTCGAGAGTTTCCCTCTCTTCGAGGCGGTTTTTCACCTTTTTGTAGCGGGCCCCCGCCTTGCCCTCCACCGCTACCCGGCACTCGTCCCAGGTCCGATGACGGCTGAGCTTCCCTCCGACCCAGCTCAGGTAAACCGGTTCGAATTTTTCGTCCGTACGGAACGAAACGGGATAAGTCTGAAAATCTCCTGAATAAAGCTCGATGGGCTCACCCCTGGAGAACCGGACTGCGATCTGGTCCGCCCGCTCATTGACCTCGCTCCCGGCGTGTCCTTTGACCAGCTCGTAGCGCAACCGGAATCCGAGGCCTGCCAAAACCTCTTGGCCTTTGAGAACTTTCTCCCAGAGGTCCCGGTTCTTCACATCCTCACCCGCCCGGGTCTTCCAACCTTGAACTGACCAGTTCCGGAGGTTTTTTTCAGCCCCCTCGAGAACGTATTTGGAATCGGAAATCACCCGCAACTCTTTCGAGTTGCTTTCTGCGGCCGCACGATAGACTTCCTGGAGGCCGCGATAAAACCCGAAGAGTTCCATCCGATTGTTGGTGGTCGAAGTCTCGGACCCACCAAACTCCCGGACCCCGACACCCGGAATCGAGAGGATCAACCCCCACCCCCCCGGACCGGGATTTTGAGAGCATGCACCGTCTGATACCAACACCCAAGGCGTATCCAGAAAATCTCCTTTGATTCAATACACTTGCTTGAAGACCACGCTTTTGACACAACCATGACACTCGGACCCCGGAATCAGGTTAGGGTGCTAGAAGAATCCCTATGGAACTTCACGTTGTGGAATACCGCGCACACACCAACCTCGAACCGCAGTCCCCGGTTCTCGAGATCCGCACGTGTCAGCGTACCCTGAAAATCTCCGCGCGTCCCCTGGAAATCACCGGGGCTCCACGACGCCGGTTCTCCGGTGCGGATGCCTATGAGTTCTTGCTCCGTTTCGCTTCCGGACTCGAGAGCGAGATCAAGGGTGAAACCGATGTGTTCGGCCAGGTGAAAACCTCGTTCAGGGATTTCTCCGCCACTTATCCTGAGATCGCGAGTGAACTCAATCCGGTATTCCAGACCTTGTTCGAAGACACCAAAGAGATCCGCGCCCAGTATCTTCAAGGCATCGGAGGAAACACCTACGGGGCTCTGGCTCGCAGGGTCCTTGACCCCCAGCCTGCCTCTCGCGTGCTCCTGCTTGGCGCAGGTCAGATCGCAAAAAGCGTGGCCCCCTACTTTGCCGACTCCCTCCTGAAGGTATTCAATCGCTCCCCCGAGCGCCTGATGGAGCTCAAGGTTTCTTTGCATCAGAAAGGGTATGCCGGCGTCGCGATCCTCGCAGCCGATACCGACCTTTCTGTCGAGATCGCCTGGGCAGAGATCATTCTGCTGGCTACGCCGGTAGGATCCCCTCTCGACGCAAAGGTGCTCCGCCACCGGAGTCCCGGAACCCGTGTTCTCCACCTGGGGGGCCGTTCCGAAGATCTCAATCTTCCTGGGAATGAACCGGACCTCTTCACTCTTTCCGATCTTTTCGCGCTGGAAAAAGAACAGAGTTCGCTTCGGGAGAAGAAAATTGCCCAGGCGATGGAAGCCTGCCGCCAACGTGCGCGCCTCCGTTCATTGGCTCGTTCGATCCACATCCACCACGGCTGGGAAGACCTGGCCTATTTCAACTGAGTTATGGCCGGATTATTGAGACTCGGAACCCGGAAATCCCTCCTCGCTATCGCCCAGAGTTCCTGGGTGGCCAGAGAGGTGGAGCGACTGAACCCCGGTGTGCGCGTGGAGCTGGTGGGAATCGAGACCCGTGGAGATGTGATCCTCGACAAGCCCCTGAGCCAAATCGAAGGAAAAGAGTTCTTCACTGCCGAGCTCGATCATGCCCTGCTCGACGGGTCGGTGGACTTCACTGTGCACTCGATGAAAGACCTCAGTATCGACCGTCCTTCGGCATTCGTGCTCGCTGCGGTCCCCGAACGCGAACTGGCACACGATGTGATCTTGTTTCACGAAACCGTCACCGAGAGAATCAGGAGCGGACTTCCGGTCAGGATCGGAACCTCTTCTCCCCGTAGACTGACTTTGGTTCCTGAATTCCTGAAATCGGCGCTTCCACGATTCGGGCTGGATTCCGATCCGACCGTCCAATTCATCGAAATCCGGGGCAATGTGAACACGAGACTCTCGCGGGTGCACGAACCGGAAGGACATGAGAGAAAACTGGACGGAGTGGTCCTGGCCTTTGCAGGACTCGAACGCCTGGCTCAAGACACGACTGCCTCGATCGAGCTCCGCCGACTGCTCCGGAACACCCGGATGATGGTCCTGCCACTGAAAACCTGTCCTTCGGCTCCCGCTCAAGGGGCGCTGGCCATTGAGGCCCGGAGTGACCGGGCCGATGTGATCGCCTGTATCGAGCGCCTGCATCATCCCGGAACCCTGGAAGCCGTTCGCGCCGAACGCGGGATCCTGGAAGAATGGGGAGGCGGTTGCCACCAGAAGCTCGGCGCAAGCCGGATGCCATCCGGTGTGCTCTTCATCAAGGGCGTCAAGCCTGACGGAACCCGGGTCGACGAAACCCGCGGCAGCCCTCGTCCGCAAGAAACCGACTTCGTACGGATCGAGGCCGGGGATGTGTTCGATTTCGAGTTGAAACCCACCGGTCCTCAAGAAAAAGCGCTTCTCGATCACGAATCTCCCGTATTCATCGCCCACAGCCGCGCCTTCGATCACCTCGATTGCCCGGATGCCTTGAGAACGGCGGGACGCAGGATCTGGGTTTCCGGGACACAGAGCTGGTTCAAACTGGCGCGGCAAGGACTTTGGATCGAGGGCTCACTCGACGGCCAAGGGTTCGAGTCCATGGGACCTTTCATTCGGAAGGCCTTGCTCGATTTTGAAGACAAGGACTTCACCTTTCTCAGCCACACACAAAGTCCTCCCGGGCCCGGCACGGTTTTGTTACCGACCTACTCCCACCGCTTCCGGGAGGTTCCCCGTACCTTCATTGAAAAAGACCGCCTTTACTGGAGTTCCGGCTTACCCTTTCAGGAACTTTGGAGTAGGGTGGGTCCGGACGTCTTCAAAGGTAAGATCCACGCTTGCGGTCCCGGACGGACCGCTCAATTGATCAAGGAAAAATTGGCCGAAATCGGGATGGAACCGGTCATTCTTTCCGTGGAGTAATTGCATGTTCCCTGAAGGCCATCGCCGGATCCGACAAAGTCCCGCGCTCCGTAATCTGACCCGGGAAGTGATGCTCGATCCGCTGAAACTGATCCAGCCGCTTTTCGTGGTGGAAGGGATCCCCAACAAGGAGCCGGTACCCGGTCTCACGGGAGTCTACCGTGAGACGCCCTTCACTTTGATCAAGCAGATCGAGCGCGATCTCGAAAAAGGCGTAAAGAGCTTTTTGCTCTTCGGCGTCCCCGGCTCGAAGGCGGACCGTCACTTCGATTCCACTTTCACTGCCAGCCAGATCGCGGCGATCAAGAAGCGCTTCGGACAGGAAGTGTTCCTCGCGGTCGATGTGTGCTTGTGCTCCTACACGACCCATGGACACTGCGGAATCCTGAACGACTCCCTCGATCATGTCATGAACCATGAGACGGTCGAGGCCCTCGCTGATGCCGCACTCGCCTTTGCCCGGGCAGGTGCCGACTGCGTCGCTCCGAGCGACATGATGGACCACCGGATTGCCGCCATCCGTGAAAAGCTGGATCAGAACGGATTTCACCGGACCCTGATCATGAGCTACTCAGCCAAGTTCCATTCCGGATTTTACGGGCCCTTCCGCGCCGCCGCGGACTCCGCACCCAAGGGCGAGATGAAGATCAAGGACCGCGCCACCTACCAGATCGACCCGGCGAACCCTTCCGATGCTTACCTGTCGAGCCTACGAGACATGGAAGAGGGCGCTGACATTCTGATGGTAAAGCCCGGCCTGCCTTACCTCGATGTCATTCGCGATCTGTCGGACCGTATTCCACTTCCTTGGGCGGTTTACGAGGTCAGTGGTGAATACGCCGCCATCGAACTCATGGCTGAGAAGGGGCTCATCGACGGGCGAAGGGCCCACCTAGAATCCTGGACGGCGTTTTTCCGTGCTGGAGCGAACATGATCATCACCTATGGCGCGCGCCATGCGCGGGATTGGATGGAGAACAAATGAAACACGATCAATCACAAGCCTTGTTCGAACGCGCTAAACTCACGGCCCCGGGCGGAGTCCATTCACCCGTGCGTGGTTTCCGCGGTGTGGGTGGAGCCCCGGTATTTGTCGAGTCGGCCAAAGGCGCTTGGCTCCGCGACGAAGACGGCAACTCCTACCTCGACTTCTGCATGAGCTGGGGGCCTCTGCTCTTCGGACACCAGGATCCGGAGATCAAGCAAGCCATCGAAGGAGCCTTGTCGCGTGGATGGTCTTATGGGACCGCCGAGCGTTATTCTCTCGAATTCGCAGAAGATCTGATCCGGGCGATTCCGCATCTTCAAATGGTGCGCTTTGTGAGTTCCGGGACCGAGGCGGTGATGTCAGCCATCCGCTTGGCACGCGGATTCAGCCGGCGCGATTGGATCCTGAAGTTCGACGGTTGCTATCATGGTCATGTGGACTCCCTTCTGGTCCGTGCGGGCTCGGGGTTGGCAGAAATGGCCTCTCCTGATAGTGCGGGAATCTCTGCTGCGACGGCGTCTGAGACACTTGTCCTTCCTCTTGATGACGAATCGGCTCTGGAGCACGCGTTCGAGTTGCACGGTTCGAAGATTGCGGCGGCCATCATCGAGCCACTGCCGGCCAACAACGGTCTACTTCTCCAACGCAAGGAGTTCTTGCAGAAGCTCGCCTCTCTCTGCAAGAAACACGGCGCTCTGCTGATTTTCGATGAAGTGATCTCGGGATTCAGGACCGCTCTTGGCGGGATGGCCGAGATCACCGGCATCAGTCCCGATCTCGTGACCTACGGGAAAATCATCGGGGGTGGCATGCCGGTCGGAGCCTATGGCGGCAAAAAAGAAATCATGGAGATGGTCGCCCCCTCTGGTCCGGTCTACCAGGCAGGAACCCTGTCGGCGAATCCGGTGGCCATGCAGGCCGGACATGCGATGCTGAGAAAGATCCAGCGCGAGAACCCTTATCCGCATCTTGCCTCAATGGGAGAGTGCCTGGTGGGCGGCCTCCAAAAGCTCGCCAATCAACATCTGCCCTTCCCTGTTTCGATTGCTTCGTTCGGATCCATTTCGTGGATGGTGTGCGGGGAAACGGGACCGGTCCGGCGAATCGAATCGATTCCCGCGGAACAGAAAGCCAACTATGCCAAGATTTTCCATGCCCTGCTCGATGAAGGGGTGTACTTCGCACCAAGTGGGTACGAGGTCGGATTCCTGAGTACGGCTCACACCGGAAAAGACCTGGATTTCACGATGGCTGCGGCCGAAAAGGCCTTCAAAAAAGTACGGGGTTGAGGCGGGCATGGGTCAGGGCGACTTCGTCAAGAAGCCGGATCGGAGATTCAAGCTCCTGGTGTTGACCCAGGGGCTCTGGATGACCACGCTCTTGATCCTGGCTCTCTGGTGGGGGACCTTACTCTGGCAACAGGGAGAGGAGATCGCCAATCTGGAATCACAACTCGGCCTCCCATCCCACAAAGTCCAGTCACGGCTCGACCGGACCACCCGGATGATCGCAGCTGAATCAGGAGCTTTCATCCTCCTCATCCTGATCACCAATGGCGTACTCCTGTTTTTCTTCGCTCGCGATACCCGTCGTTCCCGGAGCCTCGAGGCTTTCTTCGCTTCGGTGACCCACGAGCTCAGGACTCCGCTGACCAGTATCCGCTTACAAGCTGAGGCGCTCCAGGACATCGAGGACAATCCCAAGCACACCCCGTTTCTCAACCGACTCCTCGAGGACGTCGGACGGCTCGAGGGGCAAGTGCAGCAGACTCTCGAACTGGCCAGGATCGAGGGCGGGGGGGGCCTTACACTACAATCCGTTCGAATCCGGAATTTCATCCAGACCCGGATTCTACCCCACTACACATTGAACGAGAGTAGGATGAGGCTGACGGTCGAAATGGAGGAGGCCTTCGTTCAAGCCGATCCCTCGGCATTGATGGTGATCCTGAGGAACACTCTCGATAATGCGATCAAGTACACACGGAACGTTCCCACGGTGCTTGAGATCAAAGGCCGTTCCCACCAGTCCGTTTTCAGCCTGGACATCCTTCACCGGAACTCTTCTTTTTCCGGGAGCGCGGACCAGCTCGGCAAACTATTTTATCGGGGCCCCGAGTCCCAGGGGGCAGGGGTCGGCTTGTATTTGATCAAGACCCTGATGTTGAAATGCGGAGGTACTGCCGAATTCCGGCCAGCAGAGACGACGTTCCTGACCCGTTTGGAGTTCAAGATCGATCCCGGGAGCGAAACCCATGGGGCATAAGATCCTGCTCTTGGAGGACGAATTGAATGTGGGCTCCACCCTGGCCGAGCGGATGAAGCTCGAGGGTTATGAGACCCGTTGGTGCAGTTCGGCCGCCGAGGCCTTGAGTGCCATTGAGTCCGATCATCCTGACCTTGCCATCCTCGATGTACAGCTTCCAGATGGAAGCGGTTTTGACGTTGCCCGGAACCTTCGCTCGCGCTCACCCCGAACCGCGATCGTCTTTCTCACCGCAGCCGGAACACCCGAGGATCGGATTCACGGACTCGAGCTCGGTGCGGAAGATTACATCGTCAAGCCTTTCCATACCAAGGAGCTGCTCCTCAGGATCAGAAATGTGCTGAAGCGGATGGAATACATCCGTGAGGTGCGGGAGCCGGCACCGGGATCGGTAGGCATCGGCCGGGCCCGGGTCCACTTCCAGGAATATCTGCTCGAAGAATCGGGGCAAACTCACCGTCTTTCGCACAAAGAATGCACCCTCTTGAAACTCCTGCACGACAAGCGTGGATCGGTGGTCAGCCGGGATGAGATCCTCGATTTGGTTTGGAGCGAAGACGAATATCCGACACCCAGGACCATCGACAATTTTGTGATGAGACTCAGAAAAATGGTGGAACCCGACCCTGAAAACCCCACCGTCATCCGGAGTGTCCGCGGGGTCGGCTATCTGATGGAGAAAACGAAATGAATCCTACTTTGTACGCATCCGCCGTGGCACGAAACAATCATTCCCGCCCTCCCGTCTGGTTCATGCGCCAAGCCGGTCGCTACCACTCCCATTACCAGAATCTGAAAAAGAATCACTCCTTCATGGAGCTTTGCAAGATACCGGAACTGGCTGCTGAGACCACATTCGGACCGATTCGTGATTTTGATTTCGATGCTGCGATTCTATTCTCGGACCTGCTCTTTCCGCTGGAGGTGCTGGGGATGGGACTCGAGTACTCACCGGGGCCAAAGTTGGGATGGCATTTGCACGAAAAGTCGGATCTGAAAAAACTGAACCTTGAGGGAAAAACCACTCAGGAACTGGTCAGCGGCCTATCCTATCAGGGCGAAGCCCTGAAGCTCATCCGGGCGGGCCTGGCTCCATCCAAGTCCTTGCTGGGATTCGTGGGAGGCCCTCTCACACTCTTCTTTTATGCAGTGGAAGGCTCCCATCAGGGCGGACTTGAGCTTGCCAAGCGGGGAATTACAGATGGCCGTTACGACGGATTTCTGAAGCAAATTGTACCGTTTTTGATCGAAAACATGAGCCTTCAGGCGCGGAACGGAGCGGATGCCGTAGCCATCATGGATACTTGTGCGGGCGAAATCGATCCTGATACATACCGAGAGGCGATCATCCCGGCCCTGAGAGAGGTGATGGAAGGCTTCAAGCTCAGGCATCCTGACAAGCCTGTGGTGTATTACTCCAAGAAAACCGATCGAGCCCACTGGCAACATCTGCAGGGACTCCCGTTCGATTGTCTCGGTATCGACTGGCATCCAGATTTGTCGTCTGTTCTCCGTGAATTCGGATCCACCTGGGCGATCCAGGGCAACTTCGACCCGAACCTGATGCTTCTCGAACCGGGGGCCTGCATGAAGGAAATCGAGAAATTCTTCGAGCCGATCGTGGCCCTTCCGCGCTCGACTCTGAAGGGCTGGATCTGCGGACTGGGACACGGAGTGATCCAGTGGACCCCTGAGCAGAATGTGAGGAACTTCCTGCGCTACCAACGGGAGCTTTTCCCGGCATGACACGGGCTCTTCTCGAAAAATATAATGTTCCCGGTCCGCGGTACACGAGCTACCCGACCGTGCCCTACTGGGAACGCCATCCCTCTACAGAAGAGTGGATCGGCTCTCTCCGTGAATCGCTTCTCGTATCTGAAAGAGCGGCGATGTACATCCACATTCCATTTTGCGAATCCCTTTGCACTTACTGCGGATGCAACAACCGGATCACGCGCAATCGCTCGGTGGGCATGCCTTATGTGATGACGCTCCTCAAGGAGTTTTCGCTTTACCGTGATGCCTTGGGCCTGAAGGGTAAGATTCCCCTCGGTGAACTCCACCTGGGAGGCGGAACGCCGACATTCCTGGCTCCCGAGGAATTGAGCATCCTGCTCAAGGGAATTCTCGAGCATTGCGAACGGGTGAGCGATCATGAGTTCTCGATCGAGGTCGATCCACGCGTGACTTCAACAGCCCACCTCGCCACACTCAGAGAGTTCGGCTTCCGGAGGATCAGCCTCGGCATCCAGGATTTCGATCCCAAGGTGCAGGAGATGGTCCACCGGATCCAATCGGTGGAGCAAGTCGAACAGGTCACCACCACAGCACGCAAGCTCGGGTTTGATAGTGTGAACTACGACTTAATTTACGGTCTTCCGTTCCAGACAGTCGCCAGCGTGGAAGGCACTATCAAAGCGATTTCGTCACTTCGCCCGGATCGGATCGCATTCTACTCTTACGCCCATGTTCCCTGGATCCGCGCGGGTCAACGTCGTTTCACGGAGCTCGACCTCCCGGACGGTGAGGAGAAACGCCGCCTGTATGAGCGGGGGCGTGAATTGCTCGAACAAGAGGGCTATGTCGAGATCGGAATGGATCATTTCGCCCTCAAGACCGACTCTCTTTACACCTCCACGGTTACGGGCGGCCTTCATCGGAACTTCATGGGATACACTTCCCGTAATGTGAATCCGATCCTCGCTCTCGGGGTCTCGGCAATCGGGGACGCCTGGACGGCATTCGCCCAAAATGAGAAACTCCTCGAGACTTATTGTGAACGGGTTGAAAAGGGCGAAATCCCACTTTCGCGCGGGCACATGCTTGATCCAGAGGATCTTGTACTGAGAAAACACATCCTGAATCTGATGACAAGGATGGAGACCTCTTGGGAGGACTCCGCAATGCGAACGCCGTATCTTGAATCGGTTCCGGCAAGGTTATGCGAGCTGGAGAAAGATGGTTTGCTCAGGGTCTCGGGTAATCATTGCCAGGTACTGGAAGCGGGACGGCCTTTTCTCAGGAACATCTGCATGGCGTTCGATGCACGTCTGGACAGGAAAGCACCGGGAACCCGGCTTTTTTCGAGTACGGTTTGAGGGAGCGCGCATGATCGGGAATCTGGATCACCGCCATCGTGAAGCAACGGTCATCGGAGCCGGCATCAGCGGACTGATGGCTGCATACACTCTGAAAAGGCAGGGGTTCAAGGTCAGGGTTTTCGATTCTGCCTCACGCCCGGGAGGATTGATCAGAACCCGCGCCACGCTTTTCGGGCCTGCTGAAACGGCCGCCCATAGCCTCATGGTGAATCAGAGTGTCTCAAGATTCTTCTCGGATCTGGGGGTGAAGCTGGTTCCTGTCAGTCAGGGTTCGACAGCACGCTACATTTACCGGAACGGAAAGATGCGCCGCAATCCCCTCACTTGGTGGGAATCTCTGGTCACACTCCGTCGCTTGTTTTCAAGGCCCACCACCCTGATCGATCCGAACCGGGCCTCGCTGGCGGATTGGACCCGCGCATACCTCGGCGAGGCGGTTCTCCGGAATCTACTCGCTCCATTCGTTACGGGCGTCTACGCGGCAACCCCCGAGGAATTGTGTTTATCGATCGCGTTTCCCACACTGATTCCAGTCGATCCGCGACGTTCTTTATTCTGGAATCTCCGGGCTTCCCGAAAGATGCGGGGGATTCAAGAAAACGCCCGTCCGACCATGATGACACCGGAAAAAGGTCTCGGCTCGGTGATCTCGAAACTCGCTGATCATCTGGGTTCTGATCTGGTTCTAAATCACAGGATCGAGACGCTTCCCGACACCCCCAATCTGATTGTTTCCGTGCCACCTCTCGAACTCGCCCGCTTGATCGAACCAACCGATCCCTCTTCTGCACTTGCGTTGAAGGCGTTGAAAGCGTCCCCCTTGGTGAGCGTGACCGCTTTCGCACGAAAAGAGGATTTCAAAAATGGCCCTCCTCGGGGAGTGGGGGTCCTGATTCCGCGCAATGAGGGGCTTCGAATACTCGGGGTGTTGTTCAATTCCAGCAGCTTTCCGGAGAGAGTGCTCAATCCGGACACGGTCTCCATGACGGTCATGCTCGGCGGAACAACCGACCCCGGAGCCTTGGATCTTGCAGACGATGAAGTAGTGAATCTAATCACTCGGGAATTAGGGTCTCTGCTCGGGCTTCGCGGGCAGCTCTTGCATTGGGAAACCACGCGGTGGACTTCGGCAATTCCTCTTTATTCCGAGGCGCTGATAGAGGCCAGAACTCTGTTATTAAAGGGTTTTTGCTCGAGCCCGGGGCGTGTGGTCTTCAGCAATTTCTCGAAGGATGTCTCGATCCGAGGAATGATCGAGTCTTTGCGGCACCTGCACCCGTCCACTCATCCATGACTTTTGTAACGATTTTTGTATCGTTGCGTCATTTAAGAATTGATCTTTTTCCATTTTCTCGTTAGGAATGCGTCAAACCGCCGGTATGGCAAATGTCACCTAGAGAGGGGATTGAGATGAAAGTGTCACTGTTAGTTCTTTTGACCACGCTCACCATCAGCCAAAGCGCAAATGCGCAGTCCAGAAGCGGACAGCACTCCAATGCCCCTCTATCCGTGTCGGTTCGCGAAGTGACGGGTGAGTATGCCCGGAACGAAGGAAGGGCTTCGATCTATCCGACCCCGGCCCCGAACCCGGGAACCAAGCCCAACACTGGCGGCTATGCGACCCCCACCCCTTACGTGGATCAGTTGCCTCCGTTCCCTGGCTCTGACCCGAATAACCCCAATAACCCGAATCCGAATAATCCTTACCCTTATCCCAACACCACCCCGCCGAATCCCAATCAGGTGACCCTGGATCACTTGATCACCCTCGGAAGCAAAGTGTGGGATTTCGTGATCAACAACAAACCCACCACCACCTACCAGGCACTGAAGGCCTCGGTCGTGCCGGCGGGGATCAGCAGCTGGACTCAGCTTCGTGGCTGGTCCAAGCCCATCTCGAAGGTCTACCGGGTGGAGTTCAAGAACATCTACGGAAAAGTCGCGGGAAGCTTCGATTACCGGATCACCTTCGTCTACGGTGGAAGCTTCAATGGCAAAGGCAAGTACATCGGACAGATTTCCTTCGTACCCGCCAATGTCCGCCTGCACACCGATCGCTCTCTGGATGTGAAGGCTGAATTGCTCGAGCCGCTCAATTTCGGAACGGAAGATGATCCGATCGCCGCGGCCCAGCTTCAAATCACCTGGACTTCACCGACCACGACTCGCTACCAGCTGAACTCGGTGGACTTGTTCCTCTACGCCACTGGCGAGATCCAGAACCTGACCGATGGCAACTGAGCATCCGAATCTTCCTGACTACAATCCGAACGCCCCCGCAGACGCTTCTGCGGGGGTTTTCGGCGTTCCGGGATCCTACGAAACGGCAAAGGTCGTATACCTGCCGGTTCCCTGGGAAGCCACCACTTCTTATGGTGGAGGGACGGTACACGGTCCTGAGGCCATCCTGGCCGCCAGCGCTCAGCTCGATCTCTTCGATCTTGAAATCTTGAAGCCCTACCTGCACGGGCTCTTCTGGGCACCTGAAATCCCGGGAATCTCGGCGATGAACTCGGATGCATCGACCCGGGCACTCGCTATCAAGGAGGCGGGCGGGGTCCCACACGATCGTCCCGAACTCGCAATCGAACTCGAACGGGTGAACCGTGCATCAGACGAACTGAATTCGAAGGTCCGAATTGAAACAGCAAAAATCCTCAGTGACGGGAAGATCCCGGGAATCATCGGGGGGGAACACTCTGTTCCTTATGGTGCGTTTCAGGCAGCCGCGGAATGCAAAGGGAGTTTCGGGATCCTTCATTTCGATGCCCATTCCGATACCCGTTCGGCCTACATGGGTTTCCGTCACTCTCATGCATCGATCATGCGCAATGCGGCCGAACAAATCCCCGGCATCACCCGCTTCGTTCAAGTGGGGATCAGGGA
>CANHQK010000049.1 GCA_947462765.1 Bdellovibrionales bacterium | reverse complement strand
CATCTTTTTGTTGAGCGCCTTGGCAATGGAGCGGGCGAGCGAGGTCTTACCGACCCCCGGAGGCCCGAGGAAACAAAGGATCTGGCCTTTGGAGTTCTCGGTCAGGGTCCGGACCGCGAGGTACTCGAGGAGACGTTCTTTGACGTCTTCGAGACCGTAGTGGTCTTCGTTCAGGATGTCTTCGGCCACTTTCAGATCGTGACTGTCTTCGGTGTACTCACCCCAAGGCAGGTTGATGAGCCAGTCGATGTAGTTCCGGACCACGGTGGCCTCGGCCGACATCGGCGACATCATCTTCAGCTTTTTGACTTCCTTGATGGCCTTCTCTTTGGCTTCCTTGCTCATGGCCTTGGACTTGATCTGCTTTTCGATCGCCATGATTTCGGCCTTGAACTCGTCTTTTTCGCCGAGTTCCTTCTGGATGGCCTGCATCTGCTCGTTGAGATAGTACTCCTTTTGAGACTTCTCCATCTGCTTCTTCACCCGAGTGCGGATGCGACGCTCGACCTGGAGGATCTCGATCTCGCCCTGCATGAGTTCAAGCAGCCGTTCCAGACGCTTGGTCGGATCGGTGATTTCGAGCACGCCCTGCTTGTCTTCGAAACGAAGATTCAAGTGCGCGACGATCACGTCTCCGAGGCGGGAAGGATCTTCGATCCCGTTCACGCTCATGAGCATTTCGGGCGGAATGCGCTTGTTGAGTTTGACGTAGTTTTCGAAGGTGGCCTTGAGCGAGCGGACCAGCGCTTCGGCCTCGACGCCTTTGTCGGTAGCCTCGGTGATCACTTCGACATCAGCCTCGATCATGGCTTCGCCGTCCATGAACTTCAGCATCTTCGCGCGACGCTTGCCTTCAATGAGGACCTTCACCGTGTTATCGGGGAGTCGCAGGATCTGAAGGATGGTCCCGAGGGTTCCGATCTGGAAAATGTCTTTATCACCCGGATTCACGGTCGTGGCGGCCCGCTGGGCAACCAGGAACAGTTCCTTCTTTTTCTCGACGCATTCCTCGAGTGCGCGGATGGACTTTTCGCGTCCGACGAAAAGCGGAACCACCATGTGGGGGAACACGATCACTTCGCGGAGCGGGAGCACCGGTACCGTGATTTTCTCAGTTTTCGCTTGCTTGCTCATGTTGAGACTGCGTAGGGCGGGTGAGTCCTTCCCTACGACTCCTTCCTGTTCCTTAGTTCAACACAAGCGCTGGCGCGAAATAAAGGAGAAAGGACAGTCAGGATGCCGGAAATTCGTGGGATGACGGTGTCATGACGGTTGGACGACACGGAAAGGGACATTGATCCGGGTGTCATGCATTTTTTCTTTACTTTTGATTTCGATTTCAAACGGGAATGATGTAGGGTGTCACAACCATGTTGATGCTGGCCTTGATCTGGAACCTCCTGACTCCGTCGCCCGTCCGGGCTGACGAGTTGGTGCTGCATTTGATCCCAGCCCCGACCCGGACCGACTGGCGCACTCCCCGGAAGCTCGCCCTCTCCGCCATCCGGAACGAACTGGTTGGACATGAGGGCCTGAAACGACACGGAATCGGCCACCTGTATGTCGAATTGAACTGCGGTCAAACCCGGATCCTCACTGGCGCCACTTCGACCGGCAACACCGAGGAGCGCAGGGCCTTGTTCAAGGAGGGGTATGGCCTGGGGGTGCTGTTTAAGAATTACCAAGGGAAGCTCGATGCCCCGGCCGAGGTGGCGGCAGATCTCCAATCGAACTTCTCATCGGGACGGAGCTCGTTTATCCGCTTCCTGATCTCTCCGGCCGCCTGCCAGAGGGCCATTCATTACTGGATCGAATACCAATTCCGTGGCTTTGACCGAGTCTATGCCGGACTCAATGCCCGCCCTCTCCGGGGTGAAAGCGCCGGATGCACAGCTTTTGGCGTCAGCTTTTTAGAGATCCTCGGTCTTCAGGCCCCGGTATTTGAGGATCAGTGGAAGACCCGTCTGGTGGTGCCCCGGAAATTTGTGGGTGGCCCTCTGACTGGCAAGCGCGTCCGGATCTGGAAGCTCCTGTTTGCTTTCAGCGCTGGCTGGGATGCCAATCCTTCTCAGGGCGGTTTCGGCTTGGATTTTTGGGACCCCGAGAGAATGGATCAATGGATCCGGGAGACCTCGGACCTCCTGGCTTCGGGAGGGCCCCAACCCCTGGCCTGGCCGACCACCGCCACCCGGATCGAAGCCAGTCCGGGAGTTGAAGTCGATGCCCGGGGCGTACCGGTACCGAACGTCCCTTTTTTTGAAACCGATCTGATTTCAAACCCTTGACTACCAATCAGCAGGTGCAATTCGGGGTGTCATTTTTGCCATTTTTTTGCTAAAACCAGGATCCATGAACGCTCTCAATATTTATGCTCTGGTCGCTCCGGCAGTCCTCGCTCTGGTCCTGATCGAATTCGCCTACTGCATCTGGAAGAAGAACGGTTACTACTCCTTTCAAGACAGCATCATGGGAATGGGGACCATGATCATCGCTCAATGCGTGAACGTCCTCGTCTCGGTCCTGGTCATGATGAGCTACGGGTGGATTTACGATCACTTCGCCATCACGAAGCTCGAGCCCACAGTCCTCAATCTGGTCATCTGTTATGTGGGAGTGGACTTCTTGTTCTACTGGTTCCACCGTGCCGGTCATCGGATCAACTTCCTCTGGGCCGCACACGCCACTCACCATTCGGCTGAAGAACTCAATTATGCGGTGGCCCTCCGGACCAGTTTCACCCAGCGCGCGGCTTCATTCTTGTTTTACTGGCCTCTCGCCGTCATGGGATTCGGCCCCGAGATCATCATCCCGGTCGTGGCCGGCAACCTCGTATTCCAGTTCCTTCCTCACACCCGGGTGATCGGCCGCTTTCCAAAGTGGATCGACGCTTGGCTGAACACCCCCTACCACCATCAGGTCCATCACGGGGCGAACCGCGTTTACTGGGATAAAAACTACGGCGGAACCTTCATCATTTGGGACAAGATGTTCGGCACCTACCAGGATCAGGTTGAAGAAGTGTACTACGGCATCACCATCCACCCGAAAGCTTGGGATCCGACTTATCTCAATTTCCACTGGTTCATGGTGCTCTGGAGCGACATGAAGCAAGCCACACACTTCGTGGACAAGATCAAAATCTGGTTCATGCCTCCGGGATGGCGCCCGCGCAATCTCGGACCTTACGAGAACAAAAGCCCCCACACCAACGCCAAGGATCAGATCAAGTATGTATCGAAGGCTTTGCCGAACTCTTCCATTTACCTGACCCTCCAGATGATCCTGTCGATGAGCATCCTGATCCTGATCATCCGGAACGACTCGCCGCTCACCGTATTGGAGCGGGTGTTGATCGGACTCTCACTCTGGCTCGGCATCACCCTTTGGGCCGCCATCCTCGAATCGAAGACCTGGGCTCGCATGGGTGAGATCGGCCGGATTGCCATCAGCGCAACCCTGCTAGGAAGCGTGATCGTGACTCACGAATTTGGAACCTTCTGGATGGCAACACTCGGAACCGTAACCCTTGCCTCAGCGGCCTGGGTTCTGTTCGGCATGCGGCCAAAAGCCGAAATGGCTCGGGCCTGATCAGGCGGTCTCGCGTTTTTCGCCCGTGACGAGGAGAGGCTTTTCTCCCTTCACGATCGAATTCTTGGTGATCACGCACTTTTTGATCGTCTGATCGCCCGGAAGGTCGTACATCACGTCGAGCATTGCCTGTTCGACAATCGCTCGAAGCCCGCGGGCACCGGTGTTCCGTTTGATGGCCTCTTTTGCAATCGCATCGAGGGCGTCGGGCTCGAACTCGAGTGTCACCCCGTCGTACTCCAAAAGCTTGGTGTACTGTTTGGTGAGCGCGTTCTTTGGCTGGGTGAGAATGTTCACCAGGGCTGCCTCATCGAGCTCCTCGAGGGTGGCAATGACCGGCACGCGACCGATGAATTCGGGAATCATTCCAAACTTGACCAGATCCTCAGGCTCCGCCTTGGCGAACAACTTGGAGAGCGAGAGATCTTCTTTGTTGGTGATGTTGGCATTGAAACCGAGTGAACGCTTGCCGCTCCGCTGAGCTACGAGCTTGTCGAGTCCGACAAAGGCCCCACCCACAATGAACAGGATGTTCCGGGTGTCGACCTGGATAAATTCCTGCTGCGGATGCTTCCGGCCGCCTTTCGGCGGGATGTTGGCGATGGTGCCTTCCATGAGCTTGAGCAGCGCTTGCTGGACCCCCTCACCACTCACGTCGCGGGTGATGGAAGGGTTCTCGCTTTTGCGGGAAATCTTGTCAATCTCGTCGACGTAGATGATCCCACGCTGGGCTTTCTCCACGTTATTCTCGGCATTCTGCAAGAGATTGAGAACGATATTCTCGACGTCCTCACCCACATAACCAGCTTCGGTCAGCGTGGTGGCATCGGCAATCGCGAAAGGTACGTTCAAGACCCGCGCGAGAGACTCGGCCAGGAGGGTTTTCCCGGATCCGGTCGGACCGACGAGGAGGATGTTACTCTTCGCGAGTTCGACTCCGCCCTTGTCGCCTTTTTTCAGATTCGCCTGATGATTGATCCGCTTGTAATGGTTGTACACGGCAACCGACAGGATGCGCTTGGCTTTCTCTTGTCCGATCACATACTCGTCCAAGAAGGCTTTGATCTCGGCCGGCTTGGGAAGACTTCCTGACGCCGGGCCGGTTCCGGGAGCTGCAGTCCCCGTCTTCTGACCTTCTTCCCGGATGATGTCATTACACAGGTCGATGCACTCGTCGCAAATGTAAACAGTGGGACCCGCGATGAGTTTCTTTACGTCTCGCTGGCTCTTCCCGCAAAAAGAACAAGTGAGATTTCCGGAACTGCTGCCGTATTTGGGTGTATCCATCGATCAAGCCCCTCTCTTTTCGACCACTTTGTCGATCAAACCGTATTCAGCCGCCTCATGGGCGCTCAGGTAATTATCCCGATCGGTGTCCTTCTCGATCTGCTCGATCGGACGCCCGGTGTGACGGGCCAGCGCCTCGTTCAGACGTTTTTTCAGGTACAGAATCTCTTTTGCCTGGATCTCGATGTCGGAGGCCTGGCCGCGAGCCCCGCCAAGAGGCTGGTGGATCATGATCCGGGCACTCGGCAGCGAATAGCGCTTACCCTTGGCGCCGGCAGAAAGCAGGAAGGCTCCCATGGATGCAGCCATTCCGATGCAATAGGTGGCCACATCACACTGGATGAAGTTCATGATGTCATAAATCCCGAGGCCGGCATAAACGGATCCGCCCGGAGAATTGATGTAAAAATGGATGTCTTTGTCAGGATCGTTCGACTCGAGAAAGAACATCTGGGCGATCAAAAGATTCGCCACCGTATCGTTCACCTCGGTCCCGAGAAAAATGATCCGGTCGATGAGAAGACGCGAGTAAATATCATACTGTCGCTCACCTCGTGCGGTCTGTTCCACGACGATGGGATTGGGAATGTAACCCTGAGGAGAGAGCTCGGGGCTGAATCCCACCACATCGGGCTGAATGAGACTGGAAGGAATCTTGGGGCGAGAGGGAAGAATCAGCATGAGGTTCGGTTTCTCCTTTGAAAGCCTATCGGCCATCATAAGGGATCACTCAAGAAAATAAAACCATCACCCGACGGAAGCACGCGTCATTTTTTATCTAAATTTCAATTAAAAATTGAAGACCTGCGTGAATACCGAAGAGGAGGTAGCGTGCCGCAACCCCGCCCGGATTGTGAAAGAAGGTCCCGACTCGGAGCTCCGTAAAAAACTGCGCTCCGCTCACCCGGTAGTCGATGTCGATTCCGACGCGCCCCGAGATACCCGTCGGTTGCTCGGCCCCGAAAAAAGAATCCGTGATGAGCCCACCATAGAACCCGACGCTCGGAGGGGGCTCCCTGAACCCCGCAATGAATCCCGCACTCAGAAAAGACGGATAGCTCGAGTTGAGTCCCGTCATGACCCCTAGACCGATATCCGGAGCGAAGTACATCCCGTCGAGCTCGATTTTGAGCCGAGTGTAGACCTTCGGACTCAAATGGAATCCCATACTGCCCGTCAAGTCCCCGATCCCGAGCCCGGTCTCAACGCCAGGTTGGAGAAAAAACTGAAAGGGCTGCGTGAACACCCCTTGGATTCCCCTCACTTCTGCGAGGGAGCTCAAAGGAGATAAAACCAAGGCCACGAGCAGCGGGAAGAATCTCAATGCTTGCTCTGGGCAGACTCGGATTCGACCATCTCGTCATTGATGGTTTCAAGGTAGCTCAGCAAAACAGAACGAAGCTGATCGAGCGTCAACTGACTGACGCCCTCACCCGGGGTGCCGAGCAGCTGGGCGATCTGGGGTCCGAGAATGTCCTCGGGGAGACCGGTCATCTGTACCACTTCCTGCAATACCGCTGCCCCATCCGGTTGAACCGTTTTGATCGAGCTGCCCTGCTCTTTTTCCATCGTTCCTCCAGTGAACTCCGCGCCTCAAATCCATGGTGCGGCTCATTCCCGAATCAAGTATCCACCCGCGTTGAAAAAATTTGCAACTGAATATTTGGCATTTTTTTGTTTGAATGAAGGCATGAACCTTGCCCCCAAAGCGCCTTCGGAATCAGCGGTCACCATGACGGAAATCGTCCTCCCCCAGCACACCAATGCGCTCGGGACCATCTTCGGGGGCACCGTGATGTCATGGATCGACATTGCCGGGGCCATTTCGGCCGGAAAGCACGCCCGGACGTCGGTGGTCACGGCCTCGATCGATGCCCTCCACTTCATCGCTCCGATCCGCTTGGGACACTTTGTGGAGCTCAAAGCCAGTGTGAATGCCACCGGCAAATCCTCCATGGAGGTGGGCGTTCGAGTGGACTCGGAAGACCCGAAGACCGGGGAGCGATTTCACAATGTCAGCGCATACCTCACTTTTGTCGCAGTCGGATCAGACGGAAAACCTCTTCCCGTTCCGCCAGTTGCCCCCGTTTCCGAGGCTGAAAAACGCCGGAATCAGGCCGCCGGCCTTCGTCGCGCCTCAAGGGTGAAACTGGCCCAAGAGCTCAAGCTCGAGGAACAACGCCAAAAGCCATGAGTGCCCAATCCGATACCAGCCTCTTCGGGCTATTCGAGGACCTGATTCTCACCCGAAACGGCGTTTGGCTGTCCAACGGTGAGCCGATCGCCCACGAGCGAACCCTGGAGGCCTTTTCGAGAAACCTGTATCGCTGTCCCGAGGGGTTCGAGATCCGGATCGGCAAAGAACGAAAAACCGTTCATGTCGAAGACACGATCTACTTTGTTCAATCCATCGACGGAATGCCCGAGCTCGGCTTCAGTCTACGTTTGAATGACGGCAGGACACTGGAGCTCGATCCGACCACGCTTAAATATTCACCGGGACGCCTCACCTGTTCGGTGTCCCATCCAAACGAGGGCACCCATGAGGAAGCCCGATTCTTATCCAATGCCTATCATGAACTCCTTCGTCACATCGAAACTGACGAAAGGGGGTTCATCATCACGATCGAGGGGAAGACGATCCTTCTGGCGAAGGCATGATCTTCCGCTCAAAAATCCAGGTTCCGAAGGGAACCGAAGAAAGAACCAGTGCGGCCATCAGGACCCTGGGGGACCACTTTTCGCGGTCATACAGCAGAAAAGCCAGGGCAACATAGGCCATGAAAAGCGCGCCGTGAGCGGAACCTACGATCCGGACGGGGAGCGGATCTCCGGCCAGGTACTTCATCGGCATCGCATAGAGAAACAAAGCCAGGAGGGAGAGACCCTCCACCCAACCGACCGTGACAAACCACTTTCTCATACTCAACCTCAATCCTGAGCGGTCAAGCGAAGCCCGCTCTCGACCGTATAACCCACAAAGGCCAAATGTTCGGGGGACATCGCCATCACATCGATCGGACGGTGCCCCTCGAAGACGCTGTTTTCTTTCTGAAGCCATCCGTTCTGATCCCGGGACTCCGGATAAGTGGCCCGGATGTTTTTGAAGATTCCGATGAGAGTGACCGCCGCATCGAAACCGGCCGGAACGGTCGGGAGTGCATGGATTTGGTCCGCAGAAAGCGCGAGGTGTTTTTCGAGGACGTCCACCGGACAGTGGCAAAGGCGGGCCAGTTGATCCACTGGTAATTCCCACTCGACTTGGACTTTACGGAGCCACTCGATCACATGGCGGTTTGAATCAGTCATGATCGAGGAGTTTAGCTGAAACGGGGGGTAAATCAAAGCCCTGACACCCCCGTCAAGTCTCTGCGGTTGTCGCAGGAAGGGGGCTATCCTAAACTTAAGAAATCATGAAACTTTCTCTCACCCAAAAGGTCTCTTTCTCCACCCTACCGCTCGTTCTGTGCTCGGGTTGGGTTTCTTGGCATATCTACCTGACCTCCCACCAGACGGATGTCCGCGCGGATCGGGCGATTCGCATGAGCCGCCTGATGCGCGAGGGGGAGCTCCATATGGTGACGATGTCCGAGGCACTCAGAGGTTATCTCCTGAATCCGGACCAAGCCTCCGAGGCTGAACGGAAAGAAGCCGCGGATGTGGCCTATGCCAAAGGCGCCGAAGAAATTGGAAAACTGCTCGAAGGGGATGCAGAAGCCCAAGCACTGAACCGGTCCATGGCAGACTTTGACGAGAAGGTATTGGATGCGGCTGAAGATGAAGTGGTCGTCCTGATCCAGAAAAAAAGCCCCGATGCCCAAAAGGTTTATCGCGAGAAATACGCGCCTGCGAGGGAGATTCAAAACAAAAACTTCATCAAACTGAAGGAACTCGTCGATCGTAGATCCGAGGCCATTCTGACCGCGATCGAATCAGAGAAGCAGGCAAACGGAATCCGGATGGTGCTTTTCCTCGCCTTGGCCACGCTGATCGGAATCGGAGGAGTTCTCGGAATCACTCTGAGCAGCATCAAATCGGCCTTTTCGGTCTTCACACGCGTGGACCATGTGGCCCAATCAGTCGGAGATTCGGCCAGCTCACTCTCACGCACCAGTGACAGCCTCTCGGCCAGCTCGACCGAACAATCCGCTGCCATCACCGAAACTGCGAGTGCGATCGAGGAAATCCGTTCCATGATCGAGCGAAATGCCGACCACAGTGAAAAGTCTAAACAGCTCTCGAAAGAGAGCCGTGGCACGGCTCACGATGGGCAAGAGTCGATCGCCATGATGAAGGAAGCCATGCTCGAGATTTCGGCCTCCCAGGAGGCGATCATCCGGCAGATCCAGAGCGGTAACCGCGAAATCGGCAAAATCACCGAGCTCATTCAGGAGATTGCTGAAAAAACCAAGGTCATCAACGACATCGTTTTCCAGACCAAGCTGCTCTCTTTCAACGCATCGGTCGAAGCCGCAAGGGCGGGAGAGGCCGGGAAGGGCTTTGCCGTGGTTGCCGAAGAAGTGGGCAAACTGGCCGAAATGAGTGGCAACGCCGCCCATGAGATATTTGAAAAACTCCAGATGAGTTCGGAACGAGTCAGCTCCATTGTCGCAGAAAGCACTTCAAAGGTGGAAAAGCTGGTGATCGCAGGAAAGTCCAAGGTCGACCAGGGGGTGGGAATCAGCACTCGCTGCGCCGATATTTTCGATGAGATCCGCACCAAAGCTGAAACGGTGAACCTTTTGCTGGAAGAGATGGCAAATGCCTACCAGGAGCAGACAAGGGGAATCCGGGAAATCAACCAAGCCATCACCCAGGTCAATCTAGCAACCACCGAGAACACCAAGCTCGCCCAGAACTCGAATCAGGAGGCGAATACCATGAAGAGCCAATCCGACTCCCTCATGAAGTCAATGCAGGACCTGCGAGCGATCTTCATGGGCTGAGCCCTCAACCGTGTCCCCCCATAAGGAAGGGTTCTTCGAGGAAACTCATGTCCCGCTTTTTCAAAGAGATCTCGAAAAAACGGATGGCTTCGCTCCAGAGTTCCTCTTCTTCGGGAATGTGGAAAACCTTTTTCCGGAACTCGGCTGCGCCGGGATAGCCGCTCGAATACCAAGCCAGGAACTTCCGGGCATGGAGCATGACAGAACGTCCCTCGAAGCACTCGGACAGGTAGGCCCTTTGGGTGTTCAGGAGGGTGATGATCCGCTCGGCGGTGACCGGTCGAAGCTCGCGGCCGGCCAGTAGATCCCGACTTTGCTCGAACAAAAACGGATTCCGGAGCGCTCCTCGTCCGATCATCACGGCATCGACTCCGTAAGTCCGGTACCGACTCACGGCCTGATCGGGCGTGTTCACGTCGCCGTTGCCGATGATCGGCAAGGCGCTCTTGGCCTTCACTTCACCGATGAAATCCCAATCGGCAAGCCCGCTGTAGCCCTGGGCGCGAGTCCTGCCATGAATGGCCACCCAAGCGACGCCCGCATCAGTAGCGACTTTCACGATCTCGTGCGCGTTACGAAGCCCCGAGTCCCAACCGGTGCGGATCTTGATCGTGACCGGGATCTTTACGGACTTCACCATTGCGGCCAGTACCGGGGCAAGCTGAGCGGGATTCCGGCACATGGCAGCCCCACCGCCTTTTTTGACCACCTTAGGAACTGGGCAACCCATGTTGAGGTCGACGAAGTCGGCTCCCATCCGCTCCACCACCTGGCAGGCCTTCACCAGATTTTCTTCGTCTTCACCGAAAATCTGGAGCCCCACCGGGCGCTCACCTTCGACGAACTTGAGAAGCTCGAGCGTCCGATGTGAGGCGTGTTCGATGCCGTTCGCAGAGACCAGCTCGCTGATCACCACCGAGCTTCCGTATTGGCGCATGAGTCGACGGAAAGGCGAATTGGTGATCCCCGCCATCGGGGCCAGCAAAAATGGATGATCGACCTGAAGGGGCCCGAGACGGATCATGACCACACTCCCCCGCTCCGGACGTTTTCAATTTCTGCGACAGTCCGGGGCAATCCGGCCGTCAAGACTTCGGATCCCATTCCGGTCACCAGGATGTCATCTTCGATCCTGATTCCGATCCCGAAGTAAGGCCCTGGCTCGCGAAAGTAGAGCCCGGGTTCATTGGTGAGGACCATCCCCGGCTTCAGCAAAAAGTCCCGGCCACGCTCGTGATAAATTCCGGCATCGTGAACATCGAGCCCGAGATAATGACCCACCCCATGGGGATAATATTTTCGATAGGCTCCGGTCAATACAAGCTCCTTCGGATCGCCTTCTAGAACTCCGAGAGACAGCAAAGACTCCGTGAGCAATTCTACCGATTTCGAATGGAGCTCCCGGTAGCTGACTCCCGGCTTGATCATGGCGGTGATCTCGCGGTTCACACCGAGAACCTGCTCATAAACACGGGATTGTGCGGGTTGGAACTGGCGGGACACCGGAAAGGTCTGGGTCAAATCCGCCGTGTAGCCCTCGACCTCCCCGGCAGCATCGATCAAGAAAAGATCGCCCTCCTTCAGGAGCTCGTTATTGCGAGTGTAATGCAGGGTGGTGGCATTGAATCCCGAGGCGAAAATGGGTCCATAACCGAGCTCGCCACAGCCATGCCGGAGCAAACTGTACTGGAACTCGATGAAGGCATCGAACTCGGTCATGCCCGAACGGACTTTCCGGAGGACATCGGAGTGCGCCTTGACCGTTGCCTTGCAAGCCTTGCGGATCAGCCCCAGCTCGACCTCGTCCTTGACCGAGCGGAGTTCAGACAACTCCGGCAAGGGAGAATGGACGGGCAAGTGCCCGAATCTTCCCTTCCCTCGAAAACGTGAGGCCCCGTGAAGAGCCTTCAGGAGAGAGCGGTCGCGGTCAGCATCCCATCCGAGCGTGGTCCGAACCGAGGTCGCATCGGTCAGAAGGGTATCCAAACAGGAATAAAACTCGTGCACGGCGTGAGTCTCATCCACGCCGAAGACAACCCTGGCCCGATCGAGGCCGTATCGTTCACCGTCCCAGATCTCCCGGCTCTCGTCCCGTTCTTGAACAAAAAGATGCGACTTTCCACCCACGAGCACCAGAATGGCTTCCGGCTCATCGAAACCCGTCAAATACAGGAAGTCTGAATCCTGCCGGAAGGGATAATGGGTACTGTTGCTCCGGACCACTTCTTTGGCACCGAAAAAAATAAAACAGGCATCAGGCGCACTGTCGGAAAGCCGCTGTCTTCTTTCTCGGTGAACGCCGGGAACGGTCGATTTGAGCATGGAGGGTTACGCCTTCAGCGCCCCTCGCTCGATCTGGTCACGCTCGATGGCCTCGAACAGCGCCCGGAAGTTACCCTCTCCGAACCCGTCATTGCCTTTACGTTCGATAAACTCGACGAAAAAGGGCCCCACCAGCTCCTGGGTGAAAATCTGCATGAGATACCCGCCCCCCTCACCATCGAGAAGGATTCCGAGTTCCTCAAGCACTTTCAAATCTTCGGTGACACCGGGAACGCGGGTCGGCACCATCTGGTAATAAGTCGAGGGTACAGCCAGGAACTTGAGCCCCCGGGCGCGATATCCACGAAGCCCGCCGATGATATCCCGGGTCTGGAAGGCGAGGTGTTGGACTCCGGCCCCCTTGAACCGGTTCACAAACTCTTGGACCTGACTCTCGGGCTCGGTCGCCTCATTGATCGGTACCTTGATTTTCCCACAGGGAGACTGGACCACATCCGAAAGAAGCCCGGTACGGCCGGTTTTGATATTGAACCTGCGGACTGCCTTGAATCCAAAAATCTCGGTGTAGAACTTGAGCCAGAGGTCGAACTGGCCCATGTCAATGTTGTTGGTGAGGTGATCGATCCGGAAAATCCCGGTCGGTGAGGGACTTTCGAGACGGGCAACGATGACCCCGTCGATCAGGGGTGCCGGCAGTGACAGATCCGACGAAGACCGGCGCTGGACGAAGCGATAACGGAAATCGGCCGGTGAGTAAACCTCTGCCAGAATCAGGGTCCCTTCGGGGGACTCAAAAACGGTAGGCTCGAGAGCGGGCCTTGCGCCTTTCGATACGAGATCGGCATAGGTCCCGGCAGCATCCTCGACCTCGGCAGCCAACACACAGATTCCGTCACCGTGCAGACGATGGAAGACACTTCCCGGCTGTTTGTCGGCTTCGGGGGAAGCATCGTAGGTTGTCAGCAGGATTCGGACGAACCCTTGGGACATGACCACCTGCCGGCATCCTTTTGAAACAACCCGTACATCTGCGGTCTTTTCGAATCCCATTTTCTCCCACATCTGCTCGTGAACGGAGAGATCCGTAACGACGAACTCGACATGGTCGAAACCCTGGTTCAAGAGTTTCATTGCAGGATGTCCCCGTAGAACGGATTCTGACCGGTCTCGGCCGGAAGGGTCTTTTGCAAGTTCGGCTTCAAATTGTCGATATAAGTATACCCTTGCAGCACAGCCTCGTAGAAGTTCTGAAGCTCAACCCCTTCTCTGGGCTTGATCGTCCCGTCACGCACCCGTCGATCAATCAGTCCTTTGACCTCTTTTTCGATGTGTGCCGGCGAGTACTGGATCCAGGAGAGAACCGAAGCGATATTGTTCCCACGGATCACCTCTTCGACGTAGTAGCCTCCCGGTTCGGTCTCATCGAGGAACACGTGAACCTCATTCACTTTCCCGAAGAGATTGTGGAGGTCGCCCATGATGTCCTGGTAGGCACCGGTCAGGAAGAAACCGATGTGGTAGGACTCGCCGTCCTTCAGACTGTGGAGCTTGAGCGTATCCTTCACATCACGCAGGTCGACGAACTTACAGACCTTGCCGTCGGAATCACAGGTGATGTCGACCAGGGTGGCAGTACGGTTCGGCTCCTCGTCGAGCCGGTGGACCGGCATGACCGGGAACAACTGCTGGATGGCCCAGTGATCGGGCATCGACTGGAAGATGGAGAAGTTGCAGAGGTACTGGTCGGCCAGCGCCTTGGTGATCTTTTCCACTTCTTCCGGAATGTAACGCATATCCGGAGCCCACTGCTGGACCTTCCGGCACAGTTGCCAGAACAAATGCTCGATTTTGGCACGATCCTGAATACTCAGAAGACCGAGCTTGAACATCGAGAGGGCCTCTTCTTTACGCTGGATCGCCTCGTTCAGACTCTCCATGAGGTTTTTGTAGTTGATGTTCTGGAAGGCGTAACGCATTTCCTTCACTACGTTGTGCTCGTCATCGGTCTCGGGCAGATCGATAGGAGTCGTTCCCACTTCGATGGAGCCGAAAATATTGACGATCAGGACCGAGTGATGGGCTGCGATAGCGCGACCGCTCTCCGAGACGATGGTGGGATTCGGCACTTCTTCATGCAGGCAGATCTCCTGGATGGAATACACCACGTCCGAACAGTATTCCGGCAAGGAGTAATTCGTGGAGCTCTCGAAATCAGTCCGGGATCCGTCGTAATCGACCCCGAGACCGCCCCCGACATCGAGGTACTCGAGCTTGAACCCCATTTTGTAAAGCTCGGCATAGAAGCGTGTGGCCTCTTTGACTGCCTCTTTGATGGTCCGGATGTTTGTGACCTGGGAGCCGATATGGAAGTGGAGCAGCTTCACGCTCTCTTCGAAGCCGTTTTCCTTCAGGTAGTTGATCGTGTAGAGCATCTCCGGGGTGGTGAGTCCGAACTTGGCTAACTCACCGCCCGATCCTTCCCACTTGCCGGAACCTTTCGAGTTCAGTTTGCAGCGGATCCCGAGCAAAGGGGTGACGTTCATTTCTTTTGCGATCTGGACGATCTGGTGAACCTCGGAGAGCTTTTCGATCACAATGATCACTTTTTTACCGAGCTTCACACCCATGAGGGCCAGCTTGATGACCGAGGTGTCTTTGTAGCCGTTCACGATGGTGAGTGCGTCTGGATGGAGATCTTGAGACAACACGGCCGTAAGTTCGGCCTTGGAGCCGGCCTCGAGGCCGTAGGCGTATTCACGACCGGCGTCGACCACTTCCTCGACGACTTCGCGCATCTGGTTCACTTTGATGGGATACACCCCGCGGTAGACGCCTTTGTACCCGGCCTCTTCGATCGCCTTTTTGAAGGCCTCGTTCAGTTGGATCACCCGGTGCCGGATGATGTCCTGGAAGCGAATCAGGAGAGGAAGCTCGAGTCCTCGCGAGGTGACCTCTTCCACGACCTTCGTCAGATCAATGCCGGGCCCCTGCCCCTGACGGGGATGGACCGTCAAATTTCCGGCCGGGTTGATGTTGAAATACTGGTTACCCCAGTTCTCGATTTGGTACAGTTTCAAGGAATCGGATACGCCCCAAGGTCTCATGCGCCTGCATTATCACGCTTTGTGTCTAGCTCAAATGGAATTCCTTGAAATCTTTGCGCTTGCTGCCTGATTGTGAAGAAAATATCATTGTTCACAATGAAGCAGACTCTGTTCATCCATCCGGATCTGGAATTCCTGAGTCGAATCAAGAACGAGGGAGGGGAACAGGTCATTGCTTGCTCCTCCATGCTCCAAGCCGTTCAGTGGGTCACCCATCCCGAAATCGCCCTCCTTGCGATCTATGTGAACCCTAACGATCCCCATTACAGCGCCCTCCGGTTTCTCGAAGTCTGCCTCATCCAGCGTCCCTCGACTCCGGTGTTCTTGATCGACTCCCAGAACGAAATGAGCCCGGATCGTCCGCTGTCTTTTTTGAAACACATGAACGTGAAGGCCGTGTTTCGTGGCAATGAGAGTTTTTCTGACTTCCTGAAGCCTCTCAATACCGGAGCAGGGTTCGATCTTTCGGGCGTTTTGAGCAAAATCACTTCGCGAACCCTGCACCCCGGCTATATTGAAATTCCGATCTCGGACTACTCACACCTGAAGACCCACCCCTTCGACGTCTTCGTGGAGGATCAGCACCATGGTCTCCGACTGTTCGCCTCTAAAGACAGCGCCGTGGATCCTTCCTACCTTCAAGAGCTGAAAAAACAGACTTCTTGGATCTTTATCGAAGAGAAGTCCATCAGTTCCATCCGGAATAAAATTCGAGAGCTCCAGACT
>CANHQK010000048.1 GCA_947462765.1 Bdellovibrionales bacterium | reverse complement strand
GATCCTGGTCTTTGATCTCATGGAAGTAGACTTTCATTTCCCTAGTTCTCGGACTTTATCCGTTGATCTGCAAGACCTATTTGGCTAAAATGGGCCATTATGCGAATAGTCATGGATTTCGACGGGGTCTTCACCGATCCGAGCCACGAAGGGGATGCCTGTTCCCGGCAGTTCCGGAACAAAATTGTTTCACTCAACCTGAAGGAACTGGCTCTGGATTCTGAGGAGAAAGTGGATTCATGGTTGGGAGAATTGCGAGCCAGGCAAGCCTCTTGTCCCTTCGAGTACGGTTGGAGGAGTGAAGGGCGGATTTCTGCATTCACCTTCGAGGATCCGTTCATTCGCAATATCGGTCTCGCTGATTTCATGGATGGATTGGTGGCGGAAGGGGATGCCCGTGCCAAGAAGGTTCTCGGTGAATTGAGAGCCAGGGAGAAGATCCCGAGCTACGGCCAGCTGTCCGAGTGGGCCTTCCACCAGTTGCATCTGAAGAAGGCCCCCGATCCTGCTGCCAAGGCCTGGGTGCTTGAAGCGATCGATCGCGGACACGAGGTGTTCATCGTCTCGAATTCTGCCACCGACAAGATTCAGGAGTTTTTGGATCAAGCCGGATTCCCGGCCGAGAAGCGCCCGACCGTGCGAGGTGGGGCCAGGAAGTTCGGTCTCGGTAACCGCCCGCAGACCATCGATGTGGGACAGCACGGAGACCTCACTGTGCAGGTCGATACCGATCGTCCATTTTACGAATCCGCCTTACTGGAGTTGAATCCGGATGCGGTGATCGGAGATGTTTTCTGTCTGGATCTATCGCTTCCGATTCGTCTGAAACGCCAGAAGAAACTCGAATTCAAGTGGGGGATCTTTTACCGGCACCGTGATTACACGCCGACCTCGATGGTGGAATTGGTGACCGGGCGGGCATCGAAGGTTCCCGAAGTCAGGTTGGTACGGGATTGGTCGCAGGTGTGGCCATCATGACCAGAGTCCTGCTTCTCCTGGCCTTGACACTTGCAGGCGGGACCTATTACCTGAAAAAAACAAGGGGTCTTGGCCCGGGTGAGTGGATCGCTTCGGAAGTGGCCCGTCATTTTGGAAAAAAAACAGGGTTGGATGTGATGGTTACGGGGGGCGAAGTCCGGAGGATCACTCCGTTGGTGTACGCTCGGAAACCCAAGACGCTCGCCATGCTGCAGACTTCAGTGGTGCTTCCGCCTTGTAAGGTTTTTTTCGAAGCCCTTTCAGGTCTCGAACTGAACGGATTCGACCAGAAGGGCGGTCCTCACTATCTGTTCGTGAAGGATCTCCCCCGTTTGTCGGGGGAGTGTGAGTTGACCGATCCGGATTTGAAGTGGGTCAACCAGCATTATTTCGAGGCATGTTTTGCTGGAAATCCCTCTTCATTGGCGGCCCCGGATGCCCGTTGTCTTCGGGCCCTGGTTTGGACCCGGGCGGCGGTGACCCGGCACATTCTGGCGGAGCCGGCCCAACTCGATCATCTTGAGAAGGAGGAGCTGGCCGATATTCTTCTGGCTTCTTCTTTGGTGCCCGCGGGCCGAGGTGCCACGCCGCCGTTCGGTGAAATCCGTGAAGTGGCTGAGCGACTCGAGCGGAAGTACCCGGGAATGGCCCTGACCCAGAAGGTGTTGTTTATGGCCCGGGTCAATCTGTGGAAGGTTTACCGGGAGAACCTGTCTTATCCGGATCAGGCCAGGTTCTGGGAAGAGATGAAAGGGATCTTTGTCCGGGCCAAGGAGCTCGGTGTGGCTCCCCAGGATCAGAAGAATATGGAATTGGCTTTGGAAACTCGTGGTTTCGAGCCGTCCTTGATCAAAAAGGTGGCCGATGCCCTGGAGGGCTCACCATCAAGTGCAGCCAAAAGATCCTTGCTGACGGCATTTTATCATTGGAAACAAGCTGAGGCTGCGCTTGCACTCGAACAGATCGAAGCGGCAATCCGGACTCAGCCGGAGGAGAAGATTTTTCCTGCTATTTTCAAGGAATTGAGTGTCACGGGTGCCGGTGAAGAGGTGTTTCTGAAGGCGTTGAACGTGAATCTGTCACCCGGTGATTTTGAGAATCCCTGATCCCTGTGATAGGATGAGGATAAGCGCCCGTAGCTCAGCTGGATAGAGCATCGCATTTCTAATGCGAGGGTCCCGTGTTCGAATCGCGGCGGGCGCGCCATTTCAAACCCATCTCTTACATCCATCCCCATCACTGACTCCACAAATGGAACCGGAACCGTCCATGGCATCGTCCGAAGGATGGAGGCCATGGAGGGCCGACATGAATCGCGGCGGGCGCGCCATTTCTCAAAGGGTGTTGAAGGTCGTACTGAGCCCGTAATGATCGGAATACCACGGGCGCTCATTGAAGATCAGGCGACTGGATTCGGGGCTGACCTTCGCAGATTTCCCGTCCTTGTAAAGGATGTAGTCAATCCGTTCACGGGTCAGCGGAAAGTTCGTGCGAATGGCGTAATCCCTGGCGTAGGCGTTTTCAAACGCGTCGTAGGTGTAGCCCGGCTCGGACGCAGGATGGGTCTGCAACCAGGTGTCTTCGAGAGAAAGCTCCCGTCTGAGCCACAAGTAAGGCTCGCTGTCAGGAGTGAAGTTCAGGTCTCCTGCAAGGATGAGCGGAGCCTCCGGGTCGGCCTCACGACGGATGAGGTCCCGGATTTGCTCCAATTGATCCACCCGGACGGGGTCGCCCCCTCGGGCGTTCAAATGGGTTCCGAGCAGGTTCAACTTGGTTCCGTCGGGCATTCGGATCAAAGCGAGCACGGCGCCTTTCCTTGAGAGGCAATCGTCTCCCTTGCACTTGCAGAATTCGATTTTCGAGGCCCGGAGAACAGGGTGCTTCGAAAGGATCCGGAGTCCAGAAGAGACCAGCTTCGGAAACGCCTTCGGACCATCGACCCAATAAGGATATTTCGCGCTATGAAACGCCCGCTTGCCTCGCGCGGTGAAGACTTCACTGAGTACGATGAAATCCGGATCAAGCCCTTCCAGGCGTTCCATGGCAAAGGCGTATCGATAGGTATCTTTGACCGCTAAGGGGACTCCCCAGGTGTTGAATTCCACTACGGTAAACTTTGCGGCCAGGACCGAAGCCGGACCGAAAGCCACCCAGCACGCCACCAGGCCGAACATCCATTTTGCCATGGAGGGGGTCTATCGAAACTTTTGCGGCGTGTCAAGAGCCGGATGTTTCACCGTAACTGAACTCAATCCAGAAGCGCCCGCTCGGTATTTTGAGGGGAACGACGATGGTGCTTCGCCCCACTCCCTGTGACGAAGACCGGATGTCCTTGCCGAGGATCAGGTTCGGGAGGGCCATGGTGATAGCATGACCGTTGGAGTTCAGAACCTGTTTGGCGACCCCGAAACAGATATTGGTAATCTCACTCGCGCCGTCTTGGACTTCGGCATTCAACTCCTTGAACTCGCAACCGAGAAGCCCACTCATCAGATTCAGGAAGGGCGCTGATTCATAGAAGAGCCCGAAGTAACCTGAGAAGCCCGATTCATTGACACCAATGACCGATCCGACATCGAAGAGAAAATTCTGATCCGGGGTTTTCTTAAAGGGGCTTCCGATCTCGGTCTGGGCGTTGAACTGGACCTCGAGCGTCTTTCGCACCGCTCGGACGAACTCGAGCAACATGTCGGCACTCCAGTCGATTTTTTTCGCGGAAGTTGCGGGTGGCGGTGCGACGTCGGTGGTTTTATTCCTCAGATCGAACACGACATAGAACGATTCGCCATCCGTCTTGAATTCGATTCCTTCGGCTCCATCAGAGGCGATGCTCTGGATGCTGGTACCGGTCAGGAGTGTGGGGATGGCCATTTGGATGCCGAAACCGTTCTCATTCAACGAGACTTTGGCGTTCCCGAAAATGATGTTGGTGAGTTCGGCTGCTCCGTCCTCCATGCCCGGCTCGAGCTCGGTCATCTCTTCTCCGAGCATTCCGTTCATGACGTCGAGAAAAGTGGAGCGGGGGAACTGGATGCTCATGGATCCCTGAATCGAGTTGGAGGTGATGCCGATCAACCCGGCCACCGAAATCTCTTTTCCCGTGAGCTCGCCGGGTTTCATTCGCCGATGACCGCGGATCGGAATCCGGCAAAGGTCCTGCAGGGTCAATTCTGTAGCTTGGATGAACGCGTTCAAAAACGGGGCGAACTGAGGTTGGCTCTGTAGGGTCATGAATTCATTAGAGCCTGAAACCTCACCGGGGTTCAAGTGGAAGTGGCGGTCCCGGCAGGAATCGAACCTGCAACAGCCCTTTAGGAAAGGGCCGTTATATCCATTTAACTACAGGACCAACGCTAAAATTTTGACCGCAGGGCGAGGATAGCATACCGTGTGCACCATGAAAACGATCTTTGCGCTGTGGATCGGGTTCCTGTCCGGGATCTCGATGTGCCCGACCGACTCTTGGGCTGTGACGGTGCGCACAGGAAGGGACCTTTTGACGGGTCGTGAGGTGCGCTTTCCTTCCAAGGCAGACCGGACTCCGGTCCTGGTTTTTCTTTCTGCCCGTTGCCCGTGCTCCCAGAGTCATGAATCCGAGTTGAAGCGCTTGCATGCGCGGTTTTCGAGTGCCGGTTTCGAGTTCATCGGCGTGCATTCCAACCAGGATGAGACCGTCACAGAATCGAAGAAGCATTTCAAGGAAGCGGCCCTGCCTTTCCCGGTGATCGAGGACCGGGGTGCCAAGATCGCAGATGAGTTCCGTGCGCTCAAAACTCCCCACGTATTTGTTCTGAAGGGGGCCGAGGTGGTTTTCCAGGGAGGCGTGGACGATTCGGCCGATGGAGCCCGCGCCAAGAAGCATTTTCTGGAAGATGCCTTGGTGGCTCTCCAAAACGGTAAGCCTGTTGAGGTTTCACGGGCACGAGCACTCGGTTGTGCGATTCAAAGGTGAGGAAATCATGAACCGTTCCAAGATTCTCAAGTTCGCAAGTGTTGTTTTGTTGATCCTGCCCGAGTTCGCCTGTGGCGCATCTCCTTTGTTGAATCACCGGAGTCCCGACCGGGATCGAGCCCGAACCTCTTCCGTGGAAGGTGACGCGCCAGAGTCCTGCACTCTCCGCTTCGAGCGACTCGGGATGTGCGCCGGGTTGGAGTGGGTCCGGATCCCGTCCGAAGAGGAGACCGGTGTGTTCCTTCTTCGCTTCCGGCGATTCGAGAACGGTGTGACCGTTCCCGCCGACGCGCCATCCGGACTCAAGGTCACCGTCAAGCTGTGGATGCCTGACATGGGCCACGGCTCGAGCCCGGTCAAAGTGGTGCGTCCGGAAGGCGCATCCGGTACACCTGAAGCCGGATTGTACCGGGCTGAGGACGTTCATTTTGTGATGCCGGGAGCCTGGGAGATCCGGGTGATCCTGAAAAACGAAACTGGCGCACCGGTGGATCAGTCCGTGCTTCCGTATCAGGCGGGTTGATGGTGCTTCCGGCGCTCATCTCTTTTGCCCTGTTGGTTTTTCCGGCCCTGACGGCTCGGGCGGCACCCTGTTGTGCCCAGACAGGGAGTGTCCCCTCCTTGATCACGGGGGATGAGCGAATCAGCCTGGGGGCCAGTATCCTGAACGGGTCGGTGATCGGGGATGCCCCCGCAGCCGGTGGAGGCGTGCCGGTATTCCGGGATGCGCTCTCGACCCGTGAGAGCCGTTCGGTCTTGTTGCTGAATGCTGCTGCGCTTTTGGACGGGGATCGCTTGCAGGCCGGCATCTCGGTTCCTTTGCAGTGGAACCGGATCGGTAGCGGATCTAGGGATTCGAGTCGGGTGGCAGCGGGTGATGTCTCATTGACCCTCGGGCATGAGACGCTTCCGGAATGGGACTACTCGGTCTGGAAACCGCGAGGATTCACTTTTTTGCAGCTGACCCTTCCGACAGGTCGGTCCATTCTTGAGTCAACTGATCCCGCAGCGGTTGACGTGACCGGACTCGGTCATGTCGCGCTATCGGCCGGGTTCGTGGCCTTGAAGCGTTGGTCCGTCTGGGATGCGAGCTCGGTGATCCGTTTGGGTCGCGTGTTCGGCCGTGGATTCGATTCGGGGATTTCGACGCGCTCGGCTTGGTCGGGGGCCTTCAATCTCGGAGCCGGAGTTTCGTTCGCGGAACGATTCCGGCTGGGAGGAACGATCGGGGTCGACGCGCTTTCGGCCCTGGCGGTTTCGGGTGGGGGCCTGGATAGTGCTGGAGCGGGAAGGCTGGTCTGGACCGCCGGGGCGAATCTGGCTTGGCTGCGGGGAGAGGATGACACGCTCATCCTCGGGTACGCGGATCAGACTCTGTTCGGACCGGCTTACAACACCACCTTGGCACGGACCTTTTCACTTTCTTTTATGCACCGGATCGAGCGTTAAATTTTGGCATGAATTTCCGGTGCCTTTCCAGGCGTTTTCGGTAAACTACCGCCATGTCATACGAAACGCTCAGTTGTTCGACCCCGATGCCGGGAATTCTCGAAATTGCTTTGAATCGTCCCGAGATCCGGAATGCATTCAATGAAAAAATGATCGATGAGTTGTCGCGGGTGTTCCGCAACGAGGCCATGGATCCGATGGTCCGAGCCGTCGTACTGAGAGGGAACGGCAGCGTGTTCTGTGCGGGCGGGGATTTGAATTGGATGCGGAAGTCGATCGAGTTGACTCTCGAAGGGAATCTCGAGGACACGCTGACCCTCACCCGGATGTTCGAGACGATGAACGAGTTTCCGAAGCCATTGGTCGGGGTGGTTCATGGAGCCGCGATCGGTGGTGGGGTCGGCTTGGTTTCGGTCTGTGACATCGTTTTAGCTGAGAAGGAGACGGTGTTCAGTTTGAGCGAGGTGCGCCTCGGAGTGGTGCCTGCTTGCATCGGACCCTTCGTCACTTCCAAGATCGGAGCATCGAGGGCCCGGGCGCTTTTCATCAGTGCCGAGCGGTTCAAGGCCGAGAAAGCCAAAGAAGCGGGATTGGTCCACGAGGTGTTCGGGTCCCGCGCCGAACTGGATGCCCATCTGAAAACCCTGCTCGGCAATTTGCTCGAGTGCGGACCGACTGCCATGGCGGTGGCCAAACAGTTGGTACTCGATCTCACCTGGCCCGAAAAACGCGCCCGCATTCCGGATTGCATCGAGCATGTGGCCCGGACCCTGGCTGAGCTCCGGGTCCGCCCCGAGGCCCAAGAGGGAGTCACGGCCTTTCTTGAAAAACGCAAACCCCGGTGGATCCAGTCATGAAATCACACAAACTGATGGTGGCGAACCGGTCCGAGATCGCTTGTCGTATTTTCCAGGCGGCTTATGAACTCGGGATTCCGACCCTGGCCGTGTATGCCCCGGGTGACGAAGGGGCACGTCATGTGACGCTTGCCGACGAGGCCTGGCCCGTTGCTTCTTACCTTGATGTCGAGGCTCTCGTATCGGTGGCCCAAGCCCATGGCGTGACGCTCATCCATCCGGGTTACGGTTTTTTGTCCGAACGCCCCCACTTTGTGAAGGCCGTACTCGAAGCCGGAATCGAATTCCTCGGGCCACTTCCCGAGACCATGGAGGCGATGGGAGGAAAAATCGCTGCGAAAGAATTAGCCGAGAAGCTCGGAGTGCCGACCGTCCCTTGGGCGAAGCTCGATTTGACCTGCACGAGTGATGCCGATCTCCGCAAGACTGCCGAGGCGATCGGATTTCCGATCTTGATCAAGGCCCATGCCGGTGGCGGCGGTAAAGGCATGCGACGGGTGGAGGATTTCGAGTCCTTGAAGTCCGAGGCCGAAAGCGCCGCCCGAGAGGCGCTTTCCTCCTTCGGTGACGGGACCCTGTTTTTCGAACGCTACGTTCAGAATCCGAGGCACATCGAGGTGCAGGTTTTCGGTGATGGCAAAGGCGGGGGCATTCACCTGTTCGAACGGGAGTGCTCGCTCCAACGCCGGCATCAAAAAGTGTGGGAAGAAGCGCCAGCTCCGCACCTGCCCGAGAAGATCCGCCAGGGCTTGTTCGAGAGCGCATTGAAGCTCGTGGCCCATACCCGTTACCGTTCTGCGGGCACGATCGAGTTCCTGGTCGAGACCCTCGCTGATGGAACCGTGCGGGATTTCTTTTTCATCGAGATGAATACCCGTTTGCAGGTCGAACATCCGGTCACCGAATCGGTCACCGGTGTGGATCTCGTCCACGAGCAGATCCGTCTGGCCATCGATCCTGCTTACCGTCTTCCCGAACTCCGCGGAACCGATGGCCATTCGATCGAGGTGCGGGTCTATGCAGAAGACGCGGCACAAGGCTTTATTCCGAGCACCGGAAGGGTGGATCACCTGATCTGGCCAAGCGGTCCGGGGATCCGAATCGATCGCGGGGTCGAAGTCGGTCAGGAGATGGGCACCCAGTTCGATTCCATGTGCGCCAAGCTGATTGTCAAAGCCCCGAGCCGGGAACTCGCAGTGAAGCGGATGCAGTACGTGCTTCGTGAAACCGTGATCAGCGGTATCGGAACCAATCTCGAATATCTGAATGCGATCGCTCATGATCCGCGTGTGGTCACCGGGAAGGTCAGTACCCTGTTGCTCGATCGGGAGTTCAAAACCTTCGCTCCGCTGGTCGAGGATGGTGCACTTGATCTCATCGAGGCGTTCGAACACTCGGAGGTATTCCGTTCCGGTGGCGGGGCTTCCCGCGGAACGGCGGCAGGGTCCACGGATGCCGGGGCCTTCACTCGCGAATTGTGGAGCAAAACCCGTCTATGAAAACTCTATTGAGAATTTCCGGTCAGAAGATCGAGTCACCTGAATCCTTCGACAGCTCTTGGTCTTTCGAAGTCCGTCCGGGCGGGTGGATTCTCGCCAGCCGGACTGGATCGGACGGTTTGATCGAACGGAAGCGATTCTTCTACTCGCGGGACCGGAAGCGTTTTTTTGCAAAATTCACGGACGGGGTTTCGCATGATTTTTACGGCGAGCGGGTGGAGCAGTCGAGGGGGAGTTCCGCGAGCGATTCCGCTTCCGACTACACGGCCCAGTTTCCCGGCAAGGTTCGGAAGATCCTGGTCAGAGAGACCGAGATCGTTTCCGCAGGCACTGCTCTGATCATGGTGGAGGCGATGAAGATGGAGTTCGCCATCAAGGCGGGAGGCCCGGGGACGGTGACCCGGATCCATGTCGAGGAGGGAGCGATCCTGGCTCCCGGGCAGAAACTACTCGATTTCGAGGAAAGCAAGCATGAGTGATGCGAAGGTCACTCTCTTCGAGGTCGGGCCCCGGGATGGGCTGCAGAATGAATCTCGTATTCTTCCACTTAATGAAAAACTTGAGTTGATCCGTTCCCTGATGGGGGCTGGACTCACCAGGATCGAAGCCGGTGCCTTTGTTCGCGCCGATCGTGTTCCCCAGATGGCAGATAGCGATGCCGTGCAAGACGGGTTGCGCTCCTCGGGCTTGACGGGGGAGTTTTATTTTTTGGTGCCCAACCGTAAGGGGCTGGCCCGGGCGATCGAGAAGGGTGTGAAGCATATTGCGGTGTTCACAGCGGTGAGCGAGGAGTTCAACCGGAAAAACATCGGAATGGGGGTCGATGACTCCTTCCGTGAAATCGAAGCCGTAGTGACCGAGGCCAGAATGCAAGGCATCCGAGTGCGGGGCTATGTTTCGACGGTGTTCGGCTGCCCCTTCCAGGGGCGAATCGATCCGAAGCTCGCTATCGGAGCGATCGAGCGGATGGCCGCACTGCCGGTTGAAGAGGTTTCGGTCGGTGATACCATCGGAGTCGCAGCCCCGAAGCAGGTCTCAGAGGTGTTTGGACCCTTGATTGCCAATGGAGGAGCCCACCGCTATGCGGCCCATTTCCATGACACTCGCGGAACAGCCCTGTCTAATGCGGTGAGAGCGCTCGAGCTTGGTATCCGGACCTTTGATTCGTCGGTTTCGGGTCTCGGCGGGTGTCCCTTCGCTCCCGGAGCGAGCGGGAATCTCGCCACCGAGGATCTGGTGTACTTCCTGAAAGAAAACGGAATGGAGACAGGAGTCGACTACCGGGCTCTTTGCGAAACCGGGGCCCGTCTCAGTCAGGTGATGGGATACGAGCGCCCGGTCTCCCGAGCCCTTCAGGCCTATCTCGCGAATTGTACGCGGAATTCGGTATGGGATTCCTGAAAGCCTTTTTACTTCTAGTCGGATTCATCGGGTTCGGCATTCTTGCGCTTCTCTTCGGGGTGGTGGCGCTACCTTTTCTATGGGTCGCTCCTTCGCTCCGTTACCGGCTGAACGAGGTGTTCATCCGGCCGTTCAGCATTTTTTCGCGTGCGGTGGTCGGACTCAAGCTGGTGATCGATCCAGCCCAGAAGGCCTCGATTCCGCGCCCCTCGGTCATGATCGGGAATCATCAGACCGGATTGGATTTCGCCCTGATCAGCCAGGCCTGTCCTGAAGGCGTATTGATTGTCGCCAAACGTGAGCTGATACGAATTCCCCTGTTCGGGTGGTTTTTCTGGTTGGCAGGCAATCTTCTGATCGACCGGAAAGACCGTTCCGGTTCTCTAGCCCGTTTGGCGTCGGTGAGGGACCGATTGGTTCGTCATCGCCTCAATCTGGCTATTTTCCCAGAAGGCACACGGAGCAAGTCCGGTGAGTTTCTGCCGTTCAAGAAAGGGGCTTTTCAGATTGCAGCGGAGAATGGTCTCCCCATCGTTCCGGTGGTTTGTTCGAGTTTGAGGGGTAAAGGAATCTGGGAGACTTTCGAGCTCGGTGGGGGACACGTGGTCGTCTCGATTTTGCCTGCGGTGCAAACCACGGATTGGAAAGGCAAGGATCTGGCTCCCTTGATTCATGACATCCATGCCCGAATGGTGGAGGAATTCCGCAGAGTGAATCAGCAGGCCGGGGAGCTCGATGCGCGGAGCTGAGACCAAGGTCCCGTGGGGGTATTTGATTCTTACTTTGCTGGTTGGGGGTTGGTCCTGTTCCGGACCCGTGGTGAAGGAAGGAAAGTCGCAGTTCTACGAAATCCGGCGGGTGGACCTGACGAGGGTTCGTTTTTTCCGCCCTTCGCTCGAGCCCGTCTCGCCGGGCGATCTGGACGAGTCTCCTCGGCGTGATGAAAACAGGATATGTGTCCGGCCAGAGAATTTATGGTCTGGTTTGCTAGCGGAGGACGGCCCGATCCGGGAGTGTCTGAACGGTATAAAAACCGGTTTAGCGGCGTACCGTCTGAAAAAAGGTGCGGAACTCGAATTGGTCTACGAGCCGGAGTCCGAGGCTCATTCCTCTTGTCTTGGCCGGGTTCTCCCGCGAATTCCTTTGCCCCGTGAGATTTATTTCCATGCCGAGACCGAGCCTTCCGGAGGCATAGAGGTGCTCTCACTGAGTCTGGATCCGAAGACCCGTTCTTGGTTTGATTGGGATTTTCTCACGCCGCGTCCGAGAATCCGTTTTCCGGTTCCTCCTCCCCGAACACTCCGTGCGTCGCGGGATCTCGAGGCCTGGCTGCTGACCTGGGTATTTTCCTTGTTTTATCCGGAGCAGGGTCAGATTCGCGGGGCACTCATGACGGAGTATGAGGCGAAATCGTGTTTTGACGGAGGGCGAAACAAGGGAGTTCCCGGGGTCTTTTGGCCTTGACGGGGATTCTCGAACTTGGCTACGCTCGCGGAACTATGACGACTTGGGTGATCATCAGTTGGGTGTTTGTGGCGATTCTGACCGCGGTCAATGTTTTCGTGTTTCTCAAGCTGAAGAAGGCTTCTGAGCAAATGATGAAAATGGCTTTCCCCGGAACGAAGAACATGGGCGAAGCCGTGAGTCAGATGCAAAAAATGATGAGCGGCGCCGGTGGCATGCCTCCGAACCTGGGCGCATTGATGGGGCAGATGAACAACCCCCAGATGCAAGCTCAGATGAAAGCCGCCATGGATATGCTGGCAAAGATGCAGCAGGGTTCAAAGGGGCGTCGCTAATTTTCTCAGGGCCTCGTTGAATCTCGTCTTAAGAGTGGTCTCGATCTCAGGATCAAGGCCGACGAATGACAAGGTTTCGGCAGCTGCTTCGAGCGTGGAGACACACTCGGGGCGGGGTTCTTTTCTGATGTTTCCGTAAAGGGATCGCTCTTTCGGCATGATGTAGATCCGTTTCGTTTTCAGGAGCCAGGGGTTTCGCCACCAGAGTGTCTTGGCCTGTGCCCAGGTTCCGTCGAGGAGGATCAACCCGCCGATCTCAGGTGATTCAGGAGGGTCCTTCGGGTTGCCCTTCTTATCCAGATAGTAGATCCCCGGTTCGAGCTTTCCTGCAGCCTCTGAATGCTTTTTTGTGCCGAGGTACAAGGTATGCCACAGGGCCGGGCGGGAAAGCTCCGCGTGGGTTTCAATGCCAGACCATCCTTTCAGGGCCTGCCCGAGACTCCTCCACGAAAGCCCTGTTGCCACGTGGCAGGGGTCGAGCAGGGAGGTGAGTAAAGCCGCTGAGCCGGCTTCTTTGTCTTTTCTCGAAGGCTCCTGGGGATGCTGGAGGATCAGAACCGGCACGGGGATCTTGAACATGGCATGGTTTTACCGATTTCGGCCTTCTCAGTCCACCCCGCTGTGAGCTATTCTCAAGGGCATCATGAGTCCCGATCAGATCCTGGACCGTTTTCACGACCTTGCTCCCTGGACCCGTTTCGACGAATGGACGGGGATCTGGATGGAGATTGGCGAGCAGAGTGTTTGCATCCTTTTCGGTGAGGATCAAGAAGCCGATTTTCGCATGTTGATTTTACGGGGTTCCGATCCGGCCCAGCGTTACCTCGGGTACCGTAGCGGGGATTGGATTCCCGAGTTCGGCCTCGATTTCGCCACCACAGACGGGATCCGGGTTGAGATTGTCGAGGATCAAGTCGAAAGCTACGAGTCCTGCCGCCCGGGGCTTCCTCCTGAGCCGCTCCGTCTCGACGAAAAACAGCTCCTTTTCGAGGTCCTCGACGGGATCAACTTCCTGGTGGGGCGCTTGGATGATGAGAAAGTTCCCGTTCTCGGTGAAACCGAGGATTATTGCTACCACCTTTGGAAGGTCGCCGGAACCTGGAGAGCCGAGGTGAAGGAGTTCCCCGAAGAGGTGTTTTCACGCTTTGATCCGATTGAGGTGCAGGAGTCCCGGATCCAGAGGATCCAGGCTGCCAAGTTACCCCAGGAAGGGGTGTGGGAGGCTTCTCCGTTCTTTCTGCCCGCCACGCGCTTTCAGGGGAACCAAGAGGTGTTTGTTCAGTGTGCCGCGGTCGCCGAGCGCGGGTCGGGTTTGCTGGGCCTGGTGACACTCGAGGCCCACGCCAGTCCCGAGCAGGAAACCGCCGAGGCGGTGCTCGGGTCGATCGAGCAGCAAAAAAGACTTCCTCATTTTTTGATCGTCAAGGAAGAGCGTTTGGCTGAGCGACTCTTGCCTTTGGTTCAGCGTCTGGGGATTCAGCTCCGCCTGAGGAAGCGTCTCCGAGAGCTCGAGGAAATCCGGGAGAGCATGATCGACGAATTTCCGGATGAGGATCACGAGGGTTCAGCCTGAGGCGTGATGCACCTCGAACTCACCGTCACCGTCCTGTGACTTGTACAGGACGGCATGGAGTCTGTTTCCGAGGGCCGATTTCATTCTCACGTAGGCACGGCTTCGGGCGCCACCAGTCAGATCGAGGTGTGAGACGCTCACCCCCGGATCGAGCACGAACGCGTGGTAACTGATGATACTCGCGCGAGTATCGAAGATCGTCACTCCATCGGTTTCCAGCATGTTCCGGATCAGGTTGGAGTGGGCGAACAATGCACTGGTTGATTCTGCGGTTTTTTTTCTCAGGTGAGTTCGGAGCACTGAAGAGGTGTCCAGCGGTGGGTGCAGGTGGATACCGTCTCTCAGCAAGTCCGGAGGGGGATGCCCCGCCTCGAGGACTGCGATCAGGCTCCCGTGGGGCCCGGTGAACAGGTCTTCCATGATTTTTTCGTAAAAACGCCGGAGCCTGCTTCGAATGGGTGGCGGAACATCGCGGGTCATGGCCTTTGTGATGGACTGGACCAGGAGTGCCGGATAATCCCGTTTTTCTTTTTTTCCGGAGGTGTCGAAGTAAATCGCCGGGCCACCCGAAGACCTGATTTCGACAACCGATTCGCCCGAGCGCTGGACCCCGATCAGGAGCGGTGAAGGGCTTCCTAAGGTCCTGAGCCGGTGAAAACTCGGTTCGCTCAGGGGGGCCGGAGCGTTCCGGAAGATCCCGTATTGAATCCGGGAGGGTTCCAAAAGCATGTAAACCGCCCAGTCCCGATCGCGGGTCAGGGGACCGCAAGACTTGAGAGCCTTTTTCACAGTCAGCGATTGGAAGGGGCCCTGACCGATGGAGATGGGGTCTGCTCCCTTCAGATGGCTCTCGATCTCTCCGAGGTCCAGTAGGAGGAACACATCAGGGGCTTTTCCTGATCCCTCTTCTCGGTATCCCACGACTCCCAACACCACTTCGAGAAGCAGTTCCAGATGGGGTTTCGAGAGTTGAAACCCGTGTTGTTGTTCTTGGATCAAAGCTTCCAGAGTCTGTCTCGGAGAACCGAACACGGCCATGGGGGCGCATTTTAGAGGGAATTCTCAACTTTGGAAAGGCGGGGCGGGCAAACGCGCCTGGAGAATTGGTGGAGGTACACGGATTCGAACCGAGGACCTTTTCCATGCCATGGAAACGCTCTACCAACTGAGCTATACCCCCACAACGGTGATCGAATGCTATGAACCCTAACCGAGTCCCTTGGATTCTGCAAGTCATCAGATGGTGACCGGTTGTGTCAAATTGAGGCGGGTTGTCTTGCGATTCCGGTGTTCCTCTGGAACAATCGGATCTCAGTCAGGAGTGTCATGATGCTTAAAATCGATCAGGTCGTTTCTCGTGAAGTTTTGGATTCCCGCGGATTTCCCACTGTAGAAGTCGAGCTCATTTCTGGCTCCATCCGGTCCTCGGCCATTGTGCCGTCCGGCGCTTCGACCGGAGAGGGTGAGGCTCTCGAGCTCCGGGACGGAGATGCCAAGCGTTACCTCGGCAAAGGGGTCTTGAAGGCGCTGGCCCACGTGGACCGTGAGATCGCCCCTGCGATTGTAGGCCGGGAATTCCACAATCAGGCTATTTTTGATGACCTGCTTCGGGATCTCGACGGAACGCCGAACAAATCCAAACTGGGAGCGAATTCCATTTTGCCGGTGAGTATGGCTTTTGCGCGGCTCCATGCCCTCAATCTCGATGCCAGCCGGATCCACCCCCTGGCTTTGACCGAGCACTTGGCCGGGCTTTTCGGAACCCGTGGCGTCACCCTGCCGGTCCCGCTCATGAATGTTTTTAACGGTGGCAAGCATGCAGACAATGGAATCGCCATCCAGGAGTTCATGATCATTCCGGTAGGATTCGATCGTTTTTCCGAGTCCTTGAGAGCCGGAGTGGAAGTGTTCCACTCTCTGAAGAAGATTTTGCACAAGCGGGGTTTGACCACTGCGGTTGGCGACGAGGGAGGTTTCGCTCCCAAGCTGGGGGTCGAGGCTGAGGCGGGTCCCGGATCCCATGAGAAAGTCCTGACCCTCCTCCTTGATGCGATCGAAACTGCGGGCTATCGGGCCGGATCCCAGATCGCTTTGGCGCTCGATTGTGCCTCGAGCGAATTCTCCAAGAAAGACGGAGCGGGCTGTGTGTACCAGTTCGAAGGAGCGCCACGCTCTTCTGTGGACATGGTTCAACTCTATGAAAAGTGGGTATCCCAGTATCCGATTCTCTCGATCGAGGACGGTCTTGCCGAGCACGATTGGGAGGGCTGGAAATTGCTCACCACCCGCCTCGGGAACCGGGTCCAGCTCGTGGGGGATGATCTCTTTGTGACCAACCCCGAATATCTGAAAAAAGGCATCGAGCGAGGCGTGGCCAATTCACTCCTGGTGAAGCTGAACCAGATTGGAACGGTCACCGAGACGCTTGAGGCGATGCGGATGGCTCATCATGCGAACTACACCACGGTGATTTCGCACCGGAGTGGAGAGAGCGAGGACAGCTTCATTGCGGATCTCGCGGTGGCGACTGATGCGGGTCAGATCAAGACCGGCTCCGCTTCGAGGACCGATCGTCTTGCGAAGTACAATCAGCTGATTCGTCTTGAACAAGCCCTGGGGACCCGTGCTAAATTCAAAGGCAGGGAGACATTCAAGTCCTGGTGAGCCTTCGGAAAAAGATCGACATCAATCGTATTTGGCTCGGATTCTTCGGAGTTTGGCTCATCCTC
>CANHQK010000047.1 GCA_947462765.1 Bdellovibrionales bacterium | reverse complement strand
GCTCAGTTTACATCGAATTCGAGTCAATTCCTGTCTGTCGCTCAAAACGCCTCACTGAACCTCGGAACCAGTCAGCTCACCATCGAAGGATTTTTCAGACTCAACAACCTTGCTGCGAGAAATGATTACTACACACTAGTTTACAAAGGCTCCTCTGCAACGGACTTGAGTTATGAGGTACGATTGAGGCGCGGAAATAACAACAACAATTACTTCATTGATGTGGTAACTAAATTGAGCTCGGCAAGCGGAACAATGACCAGTAGCACACCACAAAGCATTGGAGCCATCTCGGGAGTTTGGGTTTACTTTGCGATCACCTACTCCCAAGGAGTCTTGAGGATCTACTTCGGCAACGCTCCCGGTCAGGCGACCACTCTAAGGGGAACATTCACTCTCGGAACATCGACTGCTGCCCTGGCCACATCGGGCGGAGCTCTTCAAATCGGTAGGGGTCCAACCAATGCAGTGATGCGCCCACTCAACGGTGCCGTGGATGAAATCAGGATATCGCAGACGGTACGGAATGTTTTAATTGTGCCGAATGCACCCTTCGATCCGAATCAGTAAACAGAGTGTTGCAACCTCCTGCAGCAAGGGGCGCACAGTGTTGCAAAAGTCTTGACTCCTGCAGGGCGAAATCAAAAAACAACCGGAATGGAACGAATCCTTTTTGCTTTGCTCCATCCCCATTCTAAAATGAAGGCATGCCAATCCATGCTGTATTGTTCACACTCGCGCTCCTACTGAATGCCTGTTCTTCAGCGCCAGAAGTCAAAAAAGACGGTACACCGGAATGGGTCAACCGCCCTGAGCTTCTTTATCCGCAAACCCGTTTTCTCAGTGCCGTGGGTGGAGGTAGAAATCGAGAAGACGCGATTCTCGATGCCAAACGTCAATTGGCGGAAAGCTTTATTGTAAAAGTTCAGAGTCAGAGCAAGATCACCGCTCAATCCTCCTTGAACCAGAACACCCAAGGCTCGGTTACGGGTGATTCCAGCCAAAATATGGCCAACGAAGTCACTTTTGAAACCTCGACCCACTTGCGCGGAGCCGAAATCAAGGAAATCGCAGCAGTCGGCAGTGTGACCTACGCGCTCATCGCACTCGACAAATTGTCGGCCCGATCCGGCCTATTGATGGAAGCAAATCGTCTTCAAAGTGCCTTAAACCTTGAACTGGACTCACTGGAGGAACGATTCAACAATAAGTCATTTCAAAAAGCAGAAGGTCTTCTACAGCAACTCGAAACCCTGCAAAGCGAGGCGGCCGTGCTTGGAATGAGCGCTCTTTTCGAGACCTCCCCCTCCCGCTCCCGATTTGAACGGGTCGAGTCCGGAATGCGGGGCCGCAACTCAAAGAAAGCGTTTACGGTTGAAATTAAATCCGGAGACGCGTTTTTTGCTCGGGACATTGAATCTTGTCTGAATGATCGCGGAGGCCAGGTGTTCGACACATCCAAAGCCCCTGAGTCTGCGAGCAAGATCCAAATCACCATTACTGAGCGCCCCCAGCACATGAGCATGGAAGGCTGGACGAAAATCCGTTTTGACTTGTCCGCGGCAATCATCGAGCCAACGGGCAAGAAATACCAAGCGCAGACCACCGAAACCGAAACTGCCAGAAGCCGAAGCGCGGTCCTCGAAGCGGTATCGGACAAGCTTGCGAAAAATCTTTGCGATCAGATCTTCAACCGGATCGGGGAAATGAGTCCTTGAATCCATTCAACCGCTTGAAAGGAATAAACATGAAAAAACTTATACTGTCTGTTGGTTTGGCCGGAATCCTGTCTGCTTGTGGTGGTGCACCCGTAAAAGAAGTCACCGTGGAGGCTCCCCAGTTCAAAGTAACGGACGCCGCTCCCGGGGGGCGCGAAGCTTGGCTCGATAACCCGAATTTTTGGGCCAAAAAAGAGGGACTGGATACCGAGAGGTTCTACTACTACGTTGGAGAGTCACAGGGTGCGGACAAACGCATGACCTGTGAAAAAGCAAACGCAGACGCGATTGATGATATCGCCAGGCAAGTGAGCTCGTTTGTGGACACCACCCTTGCACGCGCGAGCACGGACTCCACGGGTACCGATTCGAACGGAGTGAGCTCGGTCTCTGCGAGCCAAACCGAGACTTCGAAAATCTCCTCCCAGCTTTCCAAAGCGTTGATCTCTGGGGTCGAAAAGAACAAGCAATACTGGGAACAACGCGATTTCTCGCAGTCGGGTGGCGCGAGGTCGATCTTCTACTGCTGGGTTCTCGCGAAAATCAGCAAAAAGCAGGTCGAAGACATGATCACCCGTGCCCAGAATCTCCGCTTCAAAAACGATCCTGCCCTGAAGGCGAAAGTTGAAGGCAAGATCGAAGACATCAAAAAAGAATACAACCAGTACATGGAAGCCCGCTAAGCGCTGGCACCAGAGAAAGGCCAAGATATGAAGATGACCCATACAATGCTGATTCCCATGACAGTCTCTCTCCTGGCTCTGAGCCCCGCCTGCTCGAGCTTCAAGGCCGAGCGGGTGGATGACTCAAAAGCGGACGAAAAAGCAATGGAGATCACGGACAACTGGGTGGATGGCGATACGATCCGGGTGATCGATGGTGGCATGAAGCAAGTGTATGCGCACAAGCGCTTTAACGAGTATTCGATTAAATATTCGGGTAAACGCATCAAGCTTTTTGTCGGTGAAATCCGCAACAACACCTCGGAGGCTTATTTCCCGGTGAAGGATCTCGAGGATGCGCTTCTCGAGAAGATTTCGAACTCGGACCAATTCACTCTGATCGACGCTTCTCGGCGTGATGCGCTCCTTAAGGAAATCACCTACCAGAATGACGGCATGGTGGATCCCGCACAGGCCAAGAAGGTCGGAAAGCAGTCCGGGGCCGATGCGATGATTTTCGGGGACATCAACATGAAGCCCGAAACTCGAAACGGTAAGACCATTAAGACCTACACTGTGAACCTCCGTTTGACCGACATCCAAAGCTCTGAGGAGGTCTGCCGAGTCCGGGAAAAAATCAACAAGTACAGTGAGGGTGGCGGGAAGTGGTGAGATCGGCCTTCCTCCTCCTGATCTTTTGGCTCACCGGCTGCGCCGGGGGGGACCAGCTCAGGATCAAGGATGCGAGGAATGCGTTTGTCGATCGAAACTACCCGAAGGCAGAAGCCTCTCTTTATACCGCCGAGGTGCTGAAGCGGACTGAGAGCAGGCTTCAACACATGATGATGCTTTCATCGATCGCCTTCTCGAGTGGCCAATACGAGAAGGCGATTTTTTTTCTGAATAAGAGTCGGGAGATCTCGAACAGTGTTCGCTCGGATCAGGGGGTGTTTTCCTGGTACGACAAATCCTATGGCGGGAATCCAATCGAATACTCGTACTTGCACCAGTACCTGGTGCTCGCCTACACACTTCTATCGGACGAGGGCAAAACACCTGCTTGGGAAACCCCGGAAATCCGTGATGAAAAAGGCCGGATCCAGGTGCAAGCGGAACAGCATCCGGCCCGGACCTACACTCCTCGGGAGATCGCTGACTTCAGAACCAAAGCACGGGCGGAGCTGCTTGCCTGGGATACCCATCTTGAGAATCTGAAGAGAAGCTACGGTCATTCGGATTACTATCAAGAAGACACTTGGGCGAGGATTCTCGCCTCCTACCTCCACGCCCAGTCTTCGCAGCGGGCAGAGAAAAAAACCGCTCAGATTTTACTCGCTCAGGCTCTGAAGATTCTCGAAAAAGAACAGATCCGCGTTAAGGGATTCAACCATGCCTCTGATTCCATCCGAGCCCTGAGCGAGGGCCTTGAGAATCAGATCCAGTCGGATACTGAAACCGGGACCCTGGTTCTCCTTCAAGCGGGGGTGATGAGTCCCTATAAAGCGCAGAATACCTACCTCGGCCTTTCGACGTTGTTCCAGAGTATTGAGGACCCCCTGCTCCGCGCCCAACTCGAGGATATCGGATTCCGGATTTTGCTCCACTATGCCCCTGAGTTCGGTCTCGTCGCCTTCACTGGCGCTATGGCTGGAGCGATTGCAAGCGAGGCCGAGGACGGACCTCGACACCTCACTGATGCTTCGGATCGAGGTCTTGGATTCCTGATTTCGTTTCCTGCCTTGCCCACTCCAACGGAGAGTCTTGATTTGACACTCGAACTCAGATCTCCCGATGGGCAGCTAAAAAGCGTACCCTTGGCCCTGGTTGCGCCTTTGCATGAACTTTTGCATACCGAGCTCAAGGCACGCCGAAAGAAGGAGTTTGCGGGACGGGCACTCAAGATCGGACTTCAGTACCTGGCCATCCTGATTCCTGCCATCAAGGCCTACCGGTCAGCCGAGGGGGAAGGTGCCGGCCTCAAAAAATTGGCCATCCTTGCGGGGTACTTCATAGCTAAACGAGCAATCGATGCGGCTAACGCACCGGACTTGCGCTCGTGGAACCTGCTCCCGCAAGTCCTGGCCTCAGCCTATTTACCCTCCATCAAAGGGGAATTCGACGTTAAAGCGAAGATAGAAACCCAAGGAAGAATCACTGAACAAAGCTTGGGGAAGCGCCTATTCCCTCCAGGTCCATCGGGACTTTTATTCTTGGACCTCGGCAAACTCCCTTAGAGCTTGAAGCGGATCCAGAGATCCCCGTTCAATACCGGGCGGGTCCCGGTCACGGTCGGTATCGCATCGGCTGCACTTTCAAATAGCGGAGATGGCCGTCTTCCATTACCAACCGAAACCCCGGAGCCGACCTCAATACTCTTCCCGACACGTTTCATCCACTCAATTCCCGCTTCGGCATACGGAAGAGCCTCGTAGTACGGGTCCTGAATCCTGTTATTCAGCATCTTAGAGGTTTCAAGCACGACGGCAAACTCACCTATCGTTTCAGAGGGAATAGCCGCACGGAGGACGCCTTTCACCCCCTCAGCACTCATCCCGGTGACCCCGTCAAACAAGTAGTAATCGCCTCTGAAGTAAAGGTAGGCATTCCGCCTGTCGTTCCGGCCGTCGATCACCACGCTCACCTGATCGTATACGGTCTTCAGCGCATAACCGGGCTCGAGCATGGACTTTGGAAGCAATTGGAGCGAGCGCGCGACCTCGATCAGAAAAGAGGGAATGAAAGTCTGGTACGTCAATTGGGGTCGGATTTGATGGGTATAAGGCGCGTTCATCGGGCCACCTGTATTCTCGACCGTGGAGCCCTCCACGATCAAAGACCCGGTCAAACGATCGACCCGGGCGTAACCCTTGAGCCCGAAGCGCGCCATGTTGCTTTGGTGGATGGGCTCGCCGCTCGAACTGGGGAGTTGGGCCAGGTAAAGTGGATTCTGGAAAATAATCCGACCGCCCATGGCGGTTGCATTCAATCCCACCTCACTGATGATCGGATTATCGAGAAGAATCTTCGTATCGATCCCCCCAGCCACTCCGAACATATCGAGTCGATACATGCCTTCCTCCGCCTGGAAGTCTGAATGGAGATAGAACCCCTTGGCTCTTAACACGGCATCTTTACTGCTCGAGAGGGCAAGCTGGAAGGTTCTTTCGTTTCTCCCTACATTGAGCGACACCATCGATCGCTGATCGAGTCGCGAGGCTTCCTTCATGTGTTTTGTGATCCAACGGGTCGGACTCGGCGTGTAGGCACGGACACCGGCTTTAGTACCGATATAGGTGATCTCGGTCAACACACCCTCAACCGATGTGGCGATATCAAGCGCCTCGAGCATGGTCGTTTTTCCGGTGTTGATGATCCGGTAGTAATCCTGGATCAGGTACTCCCCCGTGGCAGGATCCTGGTAATAGGAAACCTGGTGCCGGGTTTCGTCATCGATTGCGAAATTGAACATTCCCGTATTCTTGAATCCAAGTGCCTCGGCATATTCAGACAGATAGGCGTGAATGTCCCGGCAAACTCCTCCCCTGACTCCACCGGTCTGGGCATTGAAAAACAACTGGTCAAGAGAAGTCTCGCCATTCGGTAAGCTCTGATCATATCCTTTACCTAGCTTTTCGCCGGCCATCGAAAGTAATAGCAGTTTTTCATCTTTCTTCAGTGTCGGGGAAATCCCCTCGAGGTAATGAAGGGACTCCGAGAAAGTCTTCGGCGGGCGGGTCCAGGGTTGGGCACTGATCCCGAAAGAGGCAGACGAAATCTCGGTCATTCGCCTCAAATTGGAAGCATTAGCATTCTCGACTACGGGGTTATGTACGGTAACCTGCACTCCACCCGGACCGACGTTCGCATCATAAACAAAAGTGGCATCAAGGAGCTCTGGCCCAGGAAGACCATCCTCGCGGTCCTCAGACTCTAGATCCGATTCAACAGACCCGCGGGGGGTATTCTTCACGCCCTGAGCATAAGGGAGCACGACCATCAAAACGATGGAGCAGCCAGCGATCCATTTTAAGTACAGAGATCTTCGCACTGGATTGAGAATGGCACAGGGCAGAGACTTTGAAAATACTCTATTGCTCGATGCAAAGAAGGTGACGGGGAGTGCTGCAATCTTGATCGAATACAATCACCCATGCATTACCCACACTGACAGTCGCGAAATCAGTGTCTTGACTACTTGTCCAAGCGTTGCAATCACTACCCGAATGGAGCCAATCCTGTCTCAGGCCGACCCAGTAATTCACACTAGGGTAATCGGGATCTAGAACAGAAGAGAAAGGGCTATTGAACTGACCTACGGAATCCGTACTCACGGCCGGGGTGGTTCCATTTTTCTGGTAGTAGGTCGTATTCGCACGGAGTGGCCAATCTGAGTTCGGGGGAGCTCGCAGAGGCCCTATGCTCCCCAATAGCGCACGAAAGGTCCCTCCACCAGAAGGCTTATTGAGATCATTCGCACACATCTGATCAGCACCCCCAACCCCTCCTAAGTCGCCAGTAATGGTCGCATTCGTAATGAAAACTCGCAAATTGCCGGCAGCAGGAGAACCACTAAAATTCGGCTTGTTCCCATCTAAAAACGCATCAGCCCCCGCTGAAAACTCGGGATAGGAGGGACTTCCTGAGGCAGAAATATCGGTCACGGCGGATACATCCCAAGAATTAAGAACTTGATTAAATACATTTGCACCGGCGAACATCTGATACATTTTTTTAGCACTCGAGGTAACCCATCCGCTGATATTCTGATTGAAGGCATTCGCATCGAAGAACGCATAAGAAAAATCCTGCACCGATTGGACCTGCCAAGCACTAATGTCCTGATTGAAGGCATACGCTCTATTGAAAATCCCTCTCATGTCCGTCACGCCAGAGACATCCCAATAACCCGGAGTGGGAGCCATAGGTCGATTGTAAGTGCTGGCACCTTGGAACATATTGTACATGTTCCGCACGCTTACGGTATCAAACACCAGGTGCCCGTTAAAGCATACGGCGTCTTCGAACATGCGACTCATGTCCGTAACTAGCGAAGTCTTCCAACGAGTCCCTGCACTGCCAAAAACACCACCCTCAAATCCACAGGAAAAACCGTTATTGAATTTGCTAGCACCAATAAACATCCGAGTCATGGTTGTTGCCTTGGGCGTCAACCAGTTTACCACGCTCTGATTAAAGTTCGAAGCGCCATAAAACATCGAGGCGAAATTCGTGACCTCCGCGGTGTTCCATGAATTGATCGGCTGATTGAACTTCTCCGCTCCGAAAAACATCGCATAAAAGGACCTAACCTTAGCGGTGTTCCACGAATCAATCGGAGAATTAAAACTCTTGGACCCCCAGAAGGTTCCGACCATAGTGGTCACATTGATTGTATTCCAATTCAAGTCTGGCCCCGGCAAGTTTGGGTCAACCTGCCCGTTGTTGAATGCCTCCGCGTCTTGAAATAGAGTATCGAAATTCGTGACCTTCCCGACATCCCAACGGCCCCCAACATCCGGGCTCAGGGTCTGATTGAAAAACTTTGCATTTCTGAACATGCTCTCCATCCGAGTCACGTTCGGAGTGACCCAGTTTGGAATAGGCTGATTGAACTTGGTGGCGCCATTGAACATGTGGGACAGCGTGTTCACCCTCACAATGTAAGGGCCCCATGAGTCCAGAGGCTGATCAAATACGGTAGCACCTGTGAACATTCCGCTCATCGTGATATTCGTCACCCCCGAGGTGGAACCGGGAGTCCATGTGCTAACCGATGAGTCATTGAAACTGGTGGCATAAGCGAAAGTCCTGTAAAATGTTCTCACCCTACGGACATCAAGATCCACGGCACTGTTAAAACTACTTGCACTCCAGAAGGTTTCCTGGAGATTCAGCAAGGCCGGAGTGCCCCCACTCCATGCGAGAGGCTGATTGAATACACTTGCATAGGCAAACATCCTTTCCATGGTAGTCAAAGCAATCGGAGTCCAATTGTTCAGGGTTCCGTTAAAGGCGATCGCTTTTTGGAACATCTGAGCCATGTCAGTAACTTTCGAAACATTCCAGGATAAACCGGACTGATTGAGCGGCTGGTTAAACTTCTCCGCATAGAAAAACATCATCGACATATTAGTTACATCGACAGTATTCCAACTGCTGATGTCCTGATTGAATTCGACTGCGCCTGCAAACATCCTACTCAGATTATTGGCTTTTGCCATGTTCCAACTTCCCAATGGCTGATTGAAGATCATCGGGTCTGTTGGACGAGCCTGGGTTAAAGGGGGTGATGATGGCATAGCGGGAAAACCCTGAGAACTGAACATCTCCGAGAAGTCACTCACGTTCGACACGTTCCAAGACCCGATCGGGGCATTGAATTTGACCGCCCCTTTGAACATCCGCGCCATGGTCGTCGAGGACTGCGTATTCCATGCGGAGATGTCCCCGATAAAATTGTTTGCGCCCTCGAAGGCTCCTGAAAAGTCTGTTACATAAGCCGTGGACGGTAAATCCGTCGCACTGAAGGTGGTGAGCGACGTGCAGTTTTTAAACATATCCTTCATGGACCCCCAGTTCTGGGTGCCCCAGTACTTCACATCGAGTAGCCGTTCGGGATGGGCTGAAAAGGCCAACTCGTCGAACAGCCCATGAATCAGAATGGTCTTGACCCCCGCCGTGGTGAAATAGTGAATCCGGTTCAAATCAGCCGGATCAGTGATGATATCCATTTGGCCATCACCCCAATAAACCTTAATGTCATAGGAACTTGATGGAACCAGTGGCAGGGTGGCGGTATCGCCCGCCACGGGTATGCTCCAAGTGTACCGGAATGCCGCAGTACTCAGGACCTCGAGGGGCACAGCCAACGCCTGTGCGGGCGGAGAAGTGATGTTGACCAGCTTGGTCTCATCAAAGCTGGAAGTCACACTACAAGTCGCCACTCCGGAGCCATCGGATGCGCCACAACTGACCGAATTGGCATTGCCCGAAACACTGAGCGTCGGCGTGACTCCACTCATGGGGTTACCTTGCCAGTCAGTCAAGGTGATCGAAACCACCGCCACGTCACTCCCGTTGGCGAGTATCGGGCCACTCACTGCTAGAACAGCATTCGGAGGAGGCGTCGGTGAGGGTATCGGCGTGGGGGATGAAGACAGAGCGTTTCCGCTCAAATCTGAAAAACGCCCGGGCCAAACACGGCCACAGCCAGTCTGGGTCAGAACAAAAATCACAAGACTGATCAGGTAAGATCGATGCAGGATAAGCGCCCACTCCTTCGTTAACTCTTCGGAATTCCTGGCAAAAACTTGATTCACCCCCGCGACCCCTGGTCGAGCGATAGCAGAGCAACCCCTTGTGATCATTCGTGATTGTCATTCGTGCTATCCTGTCGGGGTGAGATGGTGGATTTTAATGATTACGCTATGGTTCCCTGACGCACCCTGCTTGGGCGAAACCCTCGTCCGAGCTGGCGGCATGTATGATCCAAAAGGCTGGGCCAATCGTATTGTCGGCAAACGTCACAACCGTGCGCATTGCGAGTTTTCGGGTACGGCGGATTCGGTATCGCAGTATGCATTTGAAACTACCCTCCAATGCCAAACCACATGCGACGGCAAATCGAACCCGGTGGAAACCACAGTGATCCGGACCTTCAACCCTGAAGAACAGGGGCTCCGACCGGGTGACGGATACATCGCGCAGACCTTCATCACACTGAGTTCCTTCGGTTCAATTTTTTCGGCATGGGCCGAGCGCGAGTGCTTGAATCAGGCGGAAAAACAATGCCTGGACTTGAGTCGAGTCAAAGATTCCCGATTCAAATCGGCTTCTTCTGGAACCTGGTCCATGCAGGAGACTCCCTCCTGTGCATCGAAAGGGGTCATTTACTCGCCTTACGACTCGAGATTCAAGCTCTCGAAGAAGTCCACGCTCGGGGGTTTATTCAGTTCCGACTTTCTGAAGACATCAGGGAGTGTAAGGCCCGCTCGTCCCGCACCCTGCACCACCCGAATCACGGGGCATTCTTGTTTCGGAGACTGTGTCCTGCTGCAGAACGATCCGGGAGGCAATATTCCACTCACCCTGATGACCGGGGAGCCCTATGGCACGGATGAAAAAACCCTCTGTGCAGATGACCTGATCCATTCAATCAGGGAAAAGAAGCCGAGTCCAGCCGCCGCCTTGATTCTGTGTCGGGAGTACTTTGCCAGACAATTGCTCTCCAGCCGATCGGATGGAACGACATGTGCCGCGTTCCGGGCAGATCCGGATTGTTCAGAATTTTTGAAAGCCCTTTCGAACCAAAAGTGAGCGGACATGAACTCATTTGGCCAAACTGATCACTGCTCAATACACAAGAGCGGCAAAGACGTCGCACAAGAGATGGCCGTACTGGAGAAGGCAGAATTCGAACTGATCAGACTGGTTTGAGAGGGGCTCGCAGAAATCCAATCCGAACAACGTCCCGCACTTGAGGTCGTAATGTACCACATATCCGACATCAAGCCCGTCCAGTGATCTCCGCCACCCACCTGAATAGGGTTGGTGTAGATCCCTACTGGAAATCTTTTCGTACCATCTGTTGCCACCACCGCGTTTCCATCATGCCTTCCATACTGCGTATAAGCACTCAAGGGCCAATCAAACTCATCGCCGTTCGATGCATTCACATACCTCGTTGCATTCGACAACAAGGCCTTATAGATCCCTCCACTCGACTGGAGGTCCGTCATGCACTTAGCATCAGCGCCGCTGATCCCGCCAATTTGAGCGCCATTAAAAGATGCCGAAGTCAGAAATATTTTCCGGAAAGGGAGGGAAGGCGTCCCCGGCCAATTCGGTTTTTCACTTTCCTCCCATCCTGCGGCATTCAAACCTCCAGAAAAGTTGATCCGCTCCGAAACGGCGCTCACGGCCCAACCTGAAATGTTTTGATCGAAGGCCTGGGCATTGAAAAACATACCGTTCATTTTGGTGACAGAGGAGGTGTTCCAGATATTCCCAGCGGGTGTTAATGGAGTATTAAAACTTCTGGCGTCATTGAACATATTATACATGTCACTCACCCTGAGTGTATCGAACCTGACCTCCTGATTGAATAAGGTCGCACCATCAAACATCCGGGCCATATTCGTGACCTTTGAGGTATCCCAAGCCAACTGGGTCGATGGGGGGCTTCCGTGAAGCTGGCCATTGTTAAATTTGGACGCTCCTAAAAACATTCTAGATAGGGTGGTCGCCCCACTCGTGTTCCAAGTGCTCAAGTTTCGATTGAAATTAGCAGCATTATAAAAAACAGAAGCCATGTTCGTAACCTTCGATACGTTCCAGGTCGACCCGCTCGTTGCTAATTCCTGATCAAAATCGGTGGCCCCTAAAAACATCGTATAGAGCGTCGTGACTTTGCTGGTGTTCCAAGGTAGAGGGCAATTGAACGCTTGGGCATTGGCGAAGGTTCCGTCCATCCGGGTCACATTACCGGTATTCCAATTCAATGAAGGACCAACCGTTCCAGGTACTGCCCCATTGTTGAACACCGTCGCTCCACTGAACATGTCTTTAAGCGTCGTTACAGAGGCAGTATTCCAAATATTACCGGTGTTTCGGATCTCTGCATTGAACGCTACTGCACTACTGAACATATCCTCCATGGTCGTCACGGAGGACGTGTCCCATAGCAAAGGGGGCCCGGGGGCGCCACCCGTATTCGGTCCTCCGTTATTGAATGAGTAGGCTCTTAGAAAGGCATTGCTCATGTTCGTAACATTGGAAGTATCCCAGGAGCTTAAGTGCTGATTGAAATCTGTGGCCCAAGCAAACATGTATTCTATGGTCCGGGCACGGGACATATTCCAAGTCCCGATTGGTTGATTGAATTTTTCCGCCCCATTAAACATCGAAGCGAAACTGATGTTCACTGCTGGTCCGACGTTTACTCCTGGAGTCCAATTATTACCGGGAGTGGATTCGAGTGGTTGATTAAAATTTGCGGCATTGCTAAAGGCCCTGTAGAACGAAATCACACTGCTGACATCAAGATAAACAGCGCTATCGAAGGCGCTCGCATAATAAAAGGTTTCTGCGAGTGAAGTCAAAGCCGGGGTGTTACCTCCCCACGCGAGTGGATGGTTGAAGACCGTGGCATAGGCGAACATCTTTTCCATCGTGAGCAGTTTGACTGGGGTCCAATCATTCAGTGTTTCATCAAAGTTGGCGGCTCTCATGAACATCTGGCTCATGTTCGTCACCTCCGAAACGTCCCACTTGGGACCGACTGTATTCAGAGGTTTGTTAAATTTTTCAGCATAATAAAACATCATCGACATATCGGTTACGCTTGATGTTTCCCAGTCGCCGAGGTGCTGATTAAATTCAACTGCGCCTGCAAACATTCTTCTGAAATTCGTGGCACTCGCCGTGTTCCAACTCCCAATATTCTGATTGAAGGTCATCGGATTTGCAGGCCGCGCCTGGTTCAAGGCCGGAGACACGGGGATTTCGCGCGCACAGAACATCTCCGAAAAATCCTGCACATTCGATACATCCCAATCACCAATCGGGTGATTGAAGATCGAAGCACCCTTGAACATCCCGCTCATATTCGTAACCCGACTGAGATTCGGACGATCCGGGGCGGTGAAACCGGCTAGATTCACGCAATTCTCGAACATGAGGCGCATCGAGGTCCAAGCCTGGGACCCCCAGTAAGTCACATCGAGCACACGTTCGCCATGGGTTCCAAAACTCAGCTCCGTGAATGCGCCATGAATCAGAATGGATTTGGATCCTGCTGTGGAATAATTATGGATCACCGGAGTGCCCCCATCCTGCACCACATGCTCGCTGGTACCATCGCCCCAGTAGACCATGAAGTCGTAACCTGCTCCCGCTACCAAGGGCAGAGTTGCCGTCGCTGCACCCTGCGGAGCGTTCCAGGTGTATCGAAAGGACAAAGTGCTAAGGGCCTGAACGCTGATGGCCAGGGCGTTCGCGTCCGGGCTTGCGAGCGTGACGAGCTTGGCTCCGGCCTCGCTTGTTCTTAAGGTACAATTCGCCACCCCGGACCCGTTCGTGGCTCCGCAGGTCACGGCGTTTCCTGTACCCGAAACATTGAGAGTGGGCGTGACCCCGACTAAGGAAGCCCCATTGGCATCCGTCAGAGTGACCGAAATAGTCGTAGAGTCGGATCCATCAGCGATCACCGGGCCCGACACTTGTAACACCGCCGTGAACGGAGCCCCCTGCCGAATCGAACCGATTCCGCCTGCATCATCAAAGCGCCCGGGCCAAACCCGACCGCAACCTACTTGGGCCCCAGTCAGAACGAGCAATGCCAAGAACCCCAAACCCCGCCAGATCAGTCGAAATACCCCCCTTGTCATGATCGGGGTAATTCCCATAGATCTTGACCCCTTACTTCGATTTTAGCCCAAATAACACATTGCGTTACAATTTAATTAAAAGCCCCAGCTTTTCCCGGACTTTAACCACAATGCATTTCGTTGAGTTCAGGGCCTTAACGTGAGGAGGTGGATGCCCTTCATCGTGGGATGATGGTCGAAGGCTCTCAAGTACTCGAGAAGACTCACATCCATCACTTTTTTCTCTCCCCCGACACTGGCATGACGGAGCCGGACACCCCTCGAGGTTTGAAACACAAGCCCTTGATGGGACACATTCATCCGGGTTCCGATCGAGGCGGTCAGATCCCAGTTCGGCCGCACAAAATTGATGACCGCCCCGTCCGGGATGCGGCGGAGCAAGGAAGGGTCCCTCAGCAAGCGCGAGATCGGAAGGTACTTGAGCTTGGCCGTGACGGGAGTGAAACGATCCGCCTGACTCTGCAATTCCAATCCCCGTTCGGATCTCTCGGAAGCACTCAATGCAGGGACCTGAATGAGAGCAGGTCCTGACTTCCGGAGCCAACCCCCGACATCGATCAAAGCCTCGGCCAAGGCCTGCTCATCTTCGGGAAGAACCCTGGAATTGGCCTCTTCAAAGATCCCGTTCGCGAGGTTGTTTGGAATCCATTGAAGGCTCGGAAAATGATTGCGCTTCAGGAACTCGACCTCACCTCCTTCGTACCGGATCCGATTCATGGCGATCTCGAAAGCATCTACTCCGTCCGAAACCGCTAGTGAAGCCACTGTCTCGACGAAGGTGGTGCAATCAAAGGTGTCAAACCGGTAGAGCGGGTCTTGATCGTACCTGCCGGAAAGCCCCTCACCGAGCGGACCGGTTGACCCATAAGGAAGCCCGAGGAATTCCGACGAAAACACCTTCAAGCGTTCCACCACCGAGGTTACCGAGCGGTGCTGATCGAGCAAAGCAGTCGCGTCTTCACGGGGAGAGGCAACAGCCACTCCGCCTAGAAAAAGAAACGAAACAGTCAGGATCGCAAGCATTCGGCTTTGCATGGCAAAACCGTGCCTCGATCTGCGCACCTTGTCAAGGTCAGTCCTTGCCCCAGATCTTCAGGATCGCGCACAGCACGCCCACACTGAGGGCGGCCGCCCCCCCGATCATGGTCCAGACTCCGTGATTCACCCGAGCCAAAACCTCCTGCTGTGTCCCATCCGCCAAAACCAAGGGATGCACCGGATCTCGCATGAGCCCCCCTGAGGACTTCATCTTCCGTTCAGGCTCGTGGTGATGAGGACTGCGAATCACCACTTCGGGTTCACTTCGGCGTGTCCTGAAATTGCCAATCACGAGAAGGTCCTCATCGAGAGTCACTTTCTCCTCGGTGATGCGCCACTCACCGAGACTCATCGAACTGGGAGAGCTGATTTTCCCTGCCGATGCCGACAAAAACGCCTGTTGCCGAGCAGAATCCAACAGGTTCCAAAGCCGGGTTTCGCGCTGGAGGTGGAGTTCGGCACCTTTCACCATCACATGTGCGACACCCGTGCCGTCTTCGATCAAAAACCGCTCACCGAGATCATACTGCCAGCGAACCTCCCAGCGGGAGTTCTTCCCGGAACGGTACTGCTCAATCGTGATCCTCGAATAAAGTGCCGGTAAACCATCCATTGATTGGAAAACCCGATCCCCATAGGCGCGCGCTTTCCCTTGGAATTCGACCAAACCCTGAGCAGCCAGGCCGATCTTGCTGGTGGGCAAATCCTCGATCTTACGCCGCACCCTGAACTTCCGGTATCCGCGCACCAACAGGGCAGTGCCGGTGAACACCCCGAAGATTGCCAGTTCCAGAAGATTGTCCCGGGCCATACATCAGGTCCCGAGATTCATTTTCAGGTTCGGACGTGCTTTTTCTTGCTCCGTCACCTGGAAGAGAACGCGTTCTTCGAGGGTCATAAAAGAGCGGAACAAAATCTCCGGAAACTGGGCGATCCGGGTATTCCAGTTCGTGACCGCTTCGTTGTAAACCTCGCGCCGATCGGTGAGCTGCTCCTCGAGAGTACTCAACCGGGTCTGGAGGTGCATGAAGTTGGCATTCGACTTCAGCTCAGGGTAAGCCTCACCGATCGCGAACACCCCGCTTAACGCCAGCGACATCTCCTGAGAAGCCTTCACTTTCTGATCGGGATTCCGCGCTGAACCATAACGACTTCGGGCATCCATTACCTTTTGGATCACCGATTTTTCATACTGGGCCGCCTGTTCGAGCACCTGCACCAATTGGGGGATCTCGTCGTAGCGTTGTTTGAGAATCACATCGATGTTGGCCCATGCCCGGTCGACTTGATTCTTCAGCGCGACAATCCCGTTATAGACCGAAATCACAACCGTGACCAAAATCCCCGCTACCAACACCAGGAACACCAAAATACCGATCCAGATCATGACCTCTCCTTATTTAAGAACGTCGTCTCATTATAAAGGCGACCGGCAACCGGCTCAACTGTCTTGATGGACACACTATCGCTGAAGTAAAAACGTTGTATCCTGTTTTCTATGTACCGGATTTTCGGATGGTGGATCACCGCATGGGTGGCAGCCCTCCCCATTGCGACGTTTTCTCAACCACTTGGCTCTTCGAAGGAGCCTGTCACTTGTCCTCAGGGAGCGAATCGCGTGGAGGAAGCAACCGAGGATGACGCCCTCGGAGAGTGGTGTGAAAAAGATGGGGTTCGTGAGGGCCCTTACCG
>CANHQK010000046.1 GCA_947462765.1 Bdellovibrionales bacterium | reverse complement strand
TCATCAGAAAGCTCGAAAGAGCCCAGCAACATCAGGATGTCTCGACCCAGAAACCGCGAAAGAAATCCTACTCAAAGGAACACGACGAGGCCAATTGGCTGATCAGCTATGCCGACATGATGACTCTGTTGTGCGTTTTCTACATCATGCTTTTCAGCATGTCGAAGGTGAACACCCCCGAGTTCGAGAAGGTGAAGAAAGAGGTTTCCGAGCACTTTGGAACCCGATACGAGTCCCCGACTGAGGACCTCGGTAAGTTTGTCACCCAGATCATCCAGGAGAACGGAATTGCCAAGGATGTCACCATCACGAGCGATGGAGTCAGTGTGAGTCTCGCTTTTCACTCGACCTTGCTGTTCCGGAGCCTGAGTGCCGAGGTTTCTCCGGAGGGCAAGTTGATCCTCGACCGGATCCTGCTTGCGATCATGGAAAAACAAAAATTGCTCGGCAAGGAATACAAGTTCGTGGTCGAGGGGCATACCGATCATCAATCTGTGGTCGGCGGACCTTTTCCCACCAATTGGGAGCTCTCGAGCGCACGGGCCACACGGGTGATCCGCATGTTCATAGAAGAGGGTTTCAAGGCCACGAACCTTCTGGCCATCGGTTATGCCGATACCCAGCCCATAGCCGAGAGTCGGAATCCTGACGGTTCTTGGAACGAGGAGGCCCTGGCCAGGAACAGGCGTGTGGTGATCCGGGTTCTCTTGCCCGAGGTCGACACCATTCCTTGGAACATGAAGGGCGTTCCTGCGCCGGGGGCTTCATGAAAGTGGGAAAATTTTACCGCCCGGGCGCGCGGGCTTTCGTGGGAGAATGTGAACAAGGAGTTTCCGGATGAATATCCTCGGATCCATCGAGAAAATGAGTCTGTTCGCCTCCATCTTCTTCCTGGCATTTGGAGCGGGTCTGATCGTCGACGGCAAAAAGGTCCACCAGGAACAGTTGCGCGCGTCGAAGCGCGTCGATTACAAAGCCACTCTGAATCCATTTAAAAAATAAAAAAACCCCGACTCAATTGTAATGCGGTTAAGGCAATCTCTCTTGAATCGGGGTTCTAGGTTGGATGATGACGCTAGAGTTGTAATAGTCGGCCAACGCTAAACGTACACGAAAAATGGCTCAGGAGGAGGGATTCGAACCCCCGACCAATCGGTTAACAGCCGATTGCTCTACCACTGAGCTACTCCTGAAACGTACTAATTTAAGTAACGGAAAAGGTTTTCGTTGTCTATACTAAATTTCATGGCCCAAATGGCGGAGAAAACACGCATTTTCATGATCTTGCCCGTGTGGTTGGGGTTCTCGTCGGTGTCGTTTGCAGCGCCCTTGCCAGACTTGTTTCTGGTCAAAGGGAAAGGCGACAAGAAGCAGGTGGAGCGGTGGGACCGCCTCCCCCTTCCTCCGGAATACCCGCCCTACCTGAAGGCCAAAGCGCTCGTTGAGGGGCGGGCGTCCCTGGCCACCCTCGATCGGGTCAGTCAGGAGCTTCTGTTGGCGCCCCGTGAGGCGGAAACCCGGAATTTGCTCAAAGAGCTCGAGGATCACTTTCATATTCTCGAGTTGAGACGGGGCACTTTGCTCGCCAAGCAGGGAAAGCGAAAACAAGCCTTATCCGCCTTTCATCGTGGCTTGAATGGGCTCGGTACTTTCAAGTGGGTGCTCTATTGGAATCTCGACGCATCGAATGCATTGGCATCAATTTGTATTCCGGGGAAAAAAAAGGCGCGGGATGAGGAGTGTCTGCTCCTCGCCAGGCGATTGCTTGACGTGTTCCCGAAGGTGGCGAACGAGATGAAGCCCCTCAGGGAATTGCCCGCTCCCGAATCAGGGAATGGCGCTGAGGTGGGCGGTGAAAGGATCTCGCAGACCTACACCGAGAAATACGAGAAAGACGAGGATGCCTTTCTGGTGGTTCTCGATGATTTTCTGGCCGGGCGGGATTCCGATCTCATGAAGTCCGCCAAGCATTTTATCGGTGAATACCCGAAGTCCTACCACCGGTTCCGTGCCCAATTCATGATGGCCGAGACCCATTATCGCAACCGGCGGGAGAAAGAGGCCGCTCCGATTTACCGGTCGATCATCGAGCAGATCCCGCTCAGTTATTACGCGGTGGTTGCTTCGGAGAGGGTCGGGGTTTCTCTCAAGGAAGCCATAGTGAGCCACCCGCCCGATGTCGATCTCGAGCACCTCGGTCTCGGACCTTATGAAATGCGGACCCTCGATCGCGCCAAGGCGCTTTTTGCTCGGAAGCATTTCGAAGAGCTGGGAATCGAGCTTGATTCCTTGACCCGCTTCAGAAATTATTCGAACCACCTGATTCTTGCGCTGATGCGACTCGGGACTCTGGCAGATCAGAACTTAACTGTGTTCAAAGCCGCCAACGAGCTCATTCAGCGCAAATACGACGGAATATTGAGCGCCTCGGTGCTTGAGATGATCTTCCCCGACCGTTTCGAAAAGGAAATCATCGCCGAGGCCGAGAGAACCGGAATCGATCCCGTGACGATCACCAGTCTGATCAAGCAGGAGTCGGGATTCAAAGCTGGTGCGATCTCGGTATCGGGAGCGCTTGGACTCATGCAGTTGATGCCCTTCACCGCACTGGATGTGAAAAAAGATTTGATGCTCGGCAAACTGCGGGATCCGGCTACCAATATCGGGATCGGATCGAAGTACCTGCAAACCCTGCTCGAGAAATACTCAGGCAATCTCCCCTATGCGCTCGCCGCCTACAATGCCGGACCGCACCGTGTGGCCAAGTGGAAAAAGGAGATGAAGCCGGACTGGACCATGATCCACTTCATCGAGTCCATCCCCTATCGCGAGACTCGGGAGTATGTGGGCTCCATTCTCAGGAACCGGTACTGGTATCAGGCCCGCAAGGGGATGGTTCCCGCGAAAGTAACCGCCCTCGGGATCTGATCGTTGCCCGCAGGAGAGGCGCGTGTTAGCTTCAAACCATGAGCCGATTGCGCGAATGGGTTTTATTGGCCGGTAGCTCGAATCCGGCCCTTGCGGCAAAAATCTCGGGGCATCTCGGGCGTCCCCTGGGCAAGGTCGAAATCCGGCGCTTCAGTGATGGCGAGATCTTCGTCGAGATCGGTGAGAACGTACGTGGACGGGCTGTGTATCTGATTCAGAGCACCTGTGCTCCCGCCAATGAAACCATGATGGAGCTCCTGATCATCATGGATGCGCTCAAGCGGGCGAGTGCGAAAGAGATCAACCTCGTGATGCCCTATTACGGGTACGCCAGGCAGGATCGCAAGGTCGCTCCGCGAACTCCGATCAGTGCCAAGCTCACCGCCGATCTTCTCACGGTTGCAGGAGCCACGCGTGTGGTCTCGGTTGATCTGCACGCAGGTCAGATTCAGGGGTTTTTCAATATTCCCTTCGACAACCTTTTTGCCATGCCCGTGGTTCAGCGCTACCTCGAAGAAACCGTATTGCCCGGAATCCGCGCTGCCGGACGCGGGCTCGTGGTCGTGAGTCCCGATGCGGGCGGAGTGGAGCGGGCGCGGGCCCTCGCCAAGCGTCTCGACGCCACGGTGGCCATGATCGATAAACGCCGGACCGCACCGAATGTGGCCAAGGCCATGAACATCGTCGGTGATGTTTCCGGAAAGTCCGCGATCATCCTCGATGACATGATTGACACTGCGGGAACCCTCACTGAGGCGGCAAATGCCGTACTCGATCATGGAGCGGTTCAGGTTTTTGCAACGGCGACTCACGGAGTGCTTTCCGGGCCGGCGATCGAAAGGATCCAGGCCTCCAGAATCGAGAAGGTGATCGTGACCGACACCATTCCCCTGAGCCCGGCCGGAGCGGCATGCTCGAAGGTGGTTCAGCTTTCGGTCGACCAACTCCTTGCCGAGGCGATCCAGCGGATTCACCACTACGATTCGGTGAGCTCGCTTTTCCGCTGAGGGTACCCGATGAAGCTGATTGTCGGATTGGGAAACCCCGGACCCCGCTACGAAACCACCCGCCACAACATCGGGTTTCTTTGCCTCGATCATCTGGCCGAAGCCTGGCGCGCACAGGGTCCGGTGATCAAGCATCAGGCCGAGGTCTATCAGGGGTCCATCGAGGGCGAGCAGTTTCTGCTCATCAAGCCCCAGACGTTCATGAACCTTTCGGGGCGATCGGTCTCCCCCTTCTTCCAGTTCTACAAGTGCACCCCTGCGGATGTGATCGTCCTGCACGATGAACTCGACATCGACCCCCTTGAAATCCGCTTTAAAACGGGCGGTTCGGCCGGCGGTCACAATGGTCTCAAGTCGATCGATGAGTGTCTCGGTGCCCTGAATACCGCGTATCACCGGGTTCGACTTGGAATTGGCCACCCGCGCAAATTCCAGATGCGAATGGATGTCGCCGACTATGTGCTTGGAAGGATACCGGATTCCGAGTGGGATGGCTTACCCGAGCTGTTCGAGAAGGCGGAACAGGGCATCCGCATGGTCCTCAAGGGGCGGATCCAGGAGGCGATGAATAAATTCCATGGACGCCGCAAGGACCCTCAGGATAAATAAACGGAACTATGGGATTACAATGCGGTATCGTCGGTCTCCCGAACGTCGGGAAGAGCACCATTTTCAACGCGCTCACGAGCGCCAAGGCCGAAGCGGCCAACTATCCGTTCTGCACCATTGAGCCGAACACCGGGATCGTCAAGGTCCCCGATCCGAGGCTCGATGACATTTCAAAATACATTCCGCCCCAGAAGCTGGTCCCGGCCATCATGACCTTTGTGGATATCGCCGGCCTTGTCCGGGGTGCCTCGAAGGGTGAGGGGCTCGGAAACCAGTTCCTCGGTCACATCCGTGAAACCGATGCGATTGCTCACGTCGTCCGCTGCTTCAACGATTCGAACATTGTTCACGTCGAGGGATCGGTGGATCCGCTCCGTGACATCGACACCATCGACACCGAGCTCGTCCTCTGTGATCTCGAGGCGGTTCTGAAAAAACTTCCGAATACCCAGAAGCAGGCCAAGTCGGGCGACAAAAAGTCCGCCGCTTTGGCCAATGTGCTCGAGAAACTGAAGCCCATGCTCGACCAGGGCAAGACCGTGCGGGCTTGCGGACTCACCGAAGAAGAAAAAGCGATCGTGTACGAAATGCATTTCCTGACCATCAAGCCGGTCATGTACATCGCCAATGTCGATGAAGCCTCTTTGGCCGATCCTTTTGCGAATGAGTACGTCAAGAAAGTCGTCGAGCACGCCAAAAAAGAGAATGCGCCGGTGGTGCCGATTTGCGGCAAGATCGAGTCCGAGATTGCCGAGCTCGCCGAGGAGGATAAAAAAGGATTCCTGGCCGACATGGGCATGGACGAGCCCGGCCTGAATCGTGTGATCCGTGCCGGCTATACTTTGCTCGGTCTTGAGACTTATTTCACTGCGGGTGAAACCGAGGTCCGCGCATGGACCTTCCACAAGGGTTGGAAGGCGCCTCAGGCGGCCGGAGTGATTCACAGTGACTTTGAGCGGGGATTTATCCGTGCCGAGGTTTACCATTACGAAGATCTGATGAAGCATCAGTCTGAGGCTAAAATCCGGGATGCCGGGCTTCTTCGTGTCGAAGGTAAAGAATATGTCGTCCGGGATGGCGACATCATGCACTTCCGCTTCAACGTTTGAGGAGTCGTTAATGAACAACCTGTTGGCAATCGGTTTCGTTGGTACGGTCCTCCTGTACTCCTCCTTGCAACCGGCCCTGGCTGCACCTGAGCGCAAGGTCTCGGTTGCCGGTGAGTGCACACTCGAAGTCGAGCCCGATCGGGGTTCGGTGGTCCTGGTTGCCGAGAACACCGCTTCCGATGCGAAATCCGCCATTCGCAAAGCCACCGAGCAGCACGAGAAATTGCGATCAGAGCTCAAGCGGTCCAAGCTGAAGGGTCTCGAGCTTTCGACCAGTGAGTACAATGTGCACGAGCAGTTCCAATGGGAGAACAACCGTCAGGTGAGCAAGGGCTACACTTGCAGGATCGGTCTCAAAGTGGTGACCCCGGAAATACCGGCTCTGGGTGAGGTCCTCGCAATGGCCGGTGATGCCGGAATCCGGAACACCCAGGGCTTGCAGACCTATCTGTCAGAGCAGAAAATGCTCGAAGAAAAAAAGAAGTGTCTCGAGGGCGCCGCCAAGAATGCTCGCGAAAAAGCCGAGCATCTGGTGAAAACCCTTGGAGCCAGACTCGGAGCGGTTCTTCAAATCCAGGAGCGGGGTGCCGCAATGCCTGGCCCGATGCCGATGGTTGCCGAGTCGATGGCTTTTGCAGACAAGGGTATGGCCCGCGGTGCCGCCCCGACTATCGAGGGTGCCCGTCAAACCCTCCGTCTTGAAGTCGATATCAGTTTCGCGATCGAGCCTTGATCTGATCGAGACTCACGCCCACCATCGAAACGAGGAGCGCCCCGGCGGCAAAAAGCTGGGCCTGCTTCAGGTGAAGTCCCAAAAAGGTCGAATTGATCCAGAGTGCGGAGAGCGGGAAGGCGAGCTCCAGAAGGGTGGCACGAGCTGCGTGCACCCGACTCAGACCCTTGTAGTACAGCATGACTCCGAGAAAACCGGGAATCACAGCCATGAAAAAGAGTGACCCGAGAACTTTGGACTCATGAACGACAAAGGGCATTTCGATGCCGACCTGATCGAACTTCCATGAGAGCAAATGCAGGCTCATGAGTCCGAACGCGAATCTCCAGAAAGAAAGCACGCTCACCGGTGTGCGCTTCAGGACGATTTTTCCCGCAACGGTCGAAAGTGCCCAGAGTCCGGCTGCCAGAAAAGCCAGAAAAGCCCCGGGGGTGGACGCGTTCCGGAGCAGGTGCCAGTCGACTCCTTCCGGGAAGCTCACAAAAAAAGCCGAGACCATGGCCAGCGCGCCCCACAGTAAGAAACCGGGTCCCGGTTTCTCACCGAGAAAAACCGCTGAAATTCCGATCACGATCAAGGGTTGGATCTTTTGAATCAGGATGGCCACGGTCGGGTTCAGGTACCGGAAGGACAAAGTGAACAGGACGGTAGCCCAGGCTGATCCGAAAATCCCGATGAAGGCCGAGCCTCCGAGTGCTTTCCATCCCGGAAAGATGGATTTCCGGTCACTGATCAACACCCACGCGAGCGAAATCACCACTGCGAACAGATGTTCGAAGTAAACGATCGTCACGGGCGAGAGGTCCTTCGAGAGTGGATGCCGGAACAGGGTGTCGGTCGCCCACAGGCCGGCGCCCAGAATTACGAAAAGAGCGTGGCGCATGATTTCATCCAGTCACGGAAGTTGAGCGGGGCTTGTTTCGATAGGGTTTCACGGAGGGCGTCCTTCTTGAGTCCCTCCGTTCCTTCGAAGAACTTCGGGTCAAAGAGTGCGAATTGAATGTTGTTGGGCTGATAGTTCTTCGGATCGGATGCCGTAATGTGTGCCAGCAGGGCGCCCAGTGCCGTGTTCGTGGGGGGGGCCGAATGGGGCAGGCCACGGATCCTGGCCAGAATGAACATCGCGGCGAGGAGTCCGCATGCGGCCGACTCGAGATAGCCTTCGACCCCGGTGATTTGCCCGGCAAAATAAACCTTGGGATGGCCCTTCAAAGAAAGGTCGGGGCGGAGCACCCTGGGGCCGCACACGTAGGTGTTTCGATGCATCGATCCCATACGAAGAAACTCGGCGTTCTTCAGAGCCGGAATCATGCGGAGTGCTTTTTGTTGTGCGCCGTATTTGAGGCGTGTCTGGAAGCCGACAATGTTGTACGCCGTGCGAGAACGATTCTCCGGCCGCAGTTGGACGGCGGCGTACGGGCGCCTGCCGGTTTTCGGATCCGTCAGTCCGACCGGCTTCATCGGGCCGAAGCGGAGGGAATCCCGGCCTGTGGCGGCGATCGCCTCGATGGGCTGGCAGCCCTGGAAGTACTTCTCTTTCTCGAAGTTCTTGGTCGGTACCATCTCGCCAGTCAGGATCGCATCGATGAATGCATGGTATTCTTCTTCGCTCATCGGGCAGTTGATATAGGCCTCTTCGCCCCCTTTATCGTAGCGATTGGCGGTGAATGCGCTTTCCATGTCGATCGTCGAAGCCTCGATGATCGGAGCGATCGCATCATAGAAATACAGATCCTCGGAGCCGGTTGCCTTCGCAATCCAGTTGGCCAGGCCGTCGGAAGTGAGCGGACCGGAGGCGATCAGGGTGATTTCATTCTCGCCCGTGAAAGGGGTCGTGATTTCTCCGGCCTGCAAGCGGATGTTCGGATGGTTCCGGAGTTTGTCAGTGATGAGTCCGGAAAAACGGTCACGGTCGACTGCGAGCGCCTCACCGGCCGGGACTTCCGCTGCTTCGCCCGACTCCAGGATCAGCGAGCCCGCCTGGCGCATTTCAGCTTTCATGATGCCGGGTGCGGACACCGGAGACTTCGACTTCAAGGAGTTCGAACAAACCAGCTCCGCGCAAAGTCCGGTATGGTGGGCAGGGGTCGTCCGCTCGGGGCGCATCTCGTGCAACACCACCTCGACCCCCCGTTGCGCCAGAAACCAGGCGGCTTCGGATCCGGCCAAACCTGCGCCGATTATGTGCACTTTTTGCATACTTTTGAATTAAACTAATCGAGGGATGACATCAAGCATAAAGGGCTGGATCGAGGCCTTCATGGATCACGGACGGAACGAATGCAATTGGTCGCAGGAGACTCTCCGCGCCTACCGGTCGGACCTGTTCCAGTTCGCCGACCACTTGGAGTCCCGTTTCGATTTGACCGATGCCGCGAGCCTCGGAGCGCTCGCTTCCTTGCATTTTCGTTCCTTTGCGGGCTCATTGATGGAGCAGAACGAAAACATCTCGGTTGCCCGGAAGATGAGCACTCTCCGGACCTTCTTCCGCTATTTGAAACGCAAGGGAGTGGTCAGTAAGAACTGGCTTGCGCTCATTCCCGCGCCGAAGGTCGGCAAGAAGCTTCCCGAGGTCTTGAAGATCGAGGAAGCGCTAGAGCTTCTACGAGCCCCCGATACAGGCACTTGGATGGGCCTGCGCGATCGCGCTTTGCTCGAGCTCATGTACGGATGCGGACTGCGTGTCGGAGAGGTCGAGATGCTCAGTCGCGAGAACCTGAATGAGCGACCGGGATGGGTCCGGGTCAGAGGGAAGGGTGATAAAGAACGGTTTGTTCCGTTGACCGGACCGACCGAGGAGGCGCTCCGGGAATACTTCGACACACGCCCCGCCAGCTCAGACCCTGAGGCGGTCTTTGTGAACTTCAGGGGAGGGCGACTCACCGCAAGAAGCATTGCCCGGATTCTCGCCCGCCAGTTCTTGCGTGCCGCATCGCTCTCACCGCAGTGGATCGAGGAAAACCGTAAGGTTTCGCCCCACGCACTCCGTCACAGTTTTGCGACTCATCTTCTCTCGGCAGGCGCTGATCTGCGGAGTATCCAGGAGTTGTTAGGGCATTCCCGATTGTCTACGACGCAGCGTTATACCCATCTCGATCTTGCCGAGGTTCAAGACGCCTACCGTTCCGCCCATCCCCTTTCAAAAAAATGAATCTTCGTGTCTAATGGGTGAACCCCAATGGACTTCAATCTGATTGTCGACTTTCTGATCGACTACTATGGTCCGATACCGTACGCGGCGATTTTCACGATTTTGCTCGCTTGCGGTCTCGGTATACCGATCCCCGAAGATATCACGCTCATTGCGGGCGGGATCCTTGCCTATTACGGCATTTGCGATGTCTGGATCATGATTGGAATCGGTCTCGCGGGAGTCATGATCGGTGACTCCTTCATGTATTGGCTGGGCCATCATTTCGGTCGCAAGCTGATGAAAAAATGGCCCTTCCGCATGTTCCTCGATGAGGACAAGATCGAGGCGATCCGTGAGCGGCTGATCAATCACGGCGGGAAGCTCCTGTTCTCGGCCCGATTCATGCCCGGTGTGCGGTCGACCATTTTTTTCGCTTCAGGAACCCTCCATTTTCCATTCCGGAAGCTTTTGATTTACGACGGAGGAGCCGCCCTCATCAGCGTTCCCGCCATCATTTATTCGGTTTATTATTTCGGGGACATGCTTCATCATGTCATCGCTTGGATCAAGAAAGTGGAAGGTGGCATTGTCGGGCTCATCCTCGCGGTCATCCTGTTCTTCGTGGTCAAGCACTGGTTGAAGAGTCGCAAGCCAAAAGGAGAAATCTGAGATGTCTTCCGGTCTGAAACGGATCTTTTCCGGAATCGCGCTGTTGACCGTCATGGGGGCCTCCCCGGCATGGGCCGAAGAAATCGAGACGGATCTGCCTTCCCTGTGTGGCGCACTCGACAAGGCGTTTCAAAGGCGTGCCTGGGGTAAGAATCCTTGCGCCAACCTTTCTTGGAAGTTCGAAGCCACTTCCGTGCAGGGGCGTCCCTTGATCTATCTGGTTTTCGGTCCGGAAAACTCGACCAACACCACACTGATTCTTTCCATGGTTCACGGTGACGAGATCACTCCCCTTTATCTCGGTTTCCAGATCTCCCAGTGGGCAGAAGAGAACATGAAGCGCTATCCGAACGCGCGATTGGTGATTGCGCCCCTCATCAACCCGGATGGATTTTTCGGCTATCCGAAGACTCGGACCAATGCCCATGGCGTCGATTGCAACCGTAACTTTTCCACTCGTGACTGGCAAAAAGAAGCGCTGTCACAATGGAAAAAGCGCTTCCACTCCGATAAGCGCCGCTTCCCGGGCTACAAGCCGGACTCCGAGCCTGAGACGCTGTTTCAAAAAGGCCTGATCGAAAAGTTCAAGCCGCATAAGATCATTTCGATCCACTCCCCGCTCAATGTGCTCGACTACGACGGACCCGACCATGTGAAGCTCTTCCGCTTCAGCGAGGAATACGTCGAGAAGTGTCAGGAGCTGCGCGAGAAGTTGAATGCCAAGTCGACTGGCTTTTATCCTGGATCGCTCGGGAATTACACCGGCAAGGATCTCGGCATTCCAACGATCACACTCGAGCTTCCGACGGCGAATCACACCAAAGCCAAAGAATACTGGCTGAAGTTCAAAAAGGGACTCGAGTTGGCGATCTCTCACGAGATCCCTCCACGGAGTACCAAGTGAAGTCGGTTTTTCCGACCCTGGTCGAGCAGAAACGGATTCCCTTCCCGGCTCGCTCACTGAAAACCCTCGAGCAGACCATCAGGGCCTTGCCACGTGTCGATGAAGCGGGTGTTCGATGGTGTCGGAAGAACTACCCCGGCGGCTACACCTCTTATGGGTCCATGTCCGATCTGCACCGGCAGTTCAGCATCTTCGATGAATTGAAACGGCACCTCGACCGGGAGGCGTCCGCATACGCAAAGAAGATCGGGATCAGTTTCCCGAAAGGCGAGTTGAGACTCTCGTCGCTTTGGGCGAACCTGATGCCATCCGATTGCTACCATGCCTTCCACCTTCATCCGAACTCGATCGTGAGTGGCACCTTTTATGTGTCGGTTCCGAAAGGGGCAAGCCCTCTTCGCTTGGAAGATCCGCGTTCGGGCCTGTTCATGGCATGTCCTCCACGACCGATGCAGATCGACTTGAAGCCAAAGGCCGGTGAAATCATCCTTTTCGAGAGCTGGATGAAGCACGAAGTTCCGCCCAACAGGAGCCCGGTCGAGCGCATCAGTGTGAGCTTCAATTACGACTGGATCCGGGACTGAGACTCACTTCTTCTTCGGTGTGAGGGGAACCGGGGCCTGGGGAGCGTCGTCGCCGATGGTGTAGCGAATCCCCGCGATCATCCGGTAAGTCGAGCTGAGTTGCCCGCCAATACGACCGAATGAACCACCAGCCGTGAGCGCCATTCCCTCGAACGGGGAGTATCGAATGCCTGCGTAGGCGTCCATGGGGTTCAGTGCGCTGTCGAAAGGAATCATATTGATGCTGTTGATTTCCACACTCATCCCGAACTCATCGCTGAAGGGCAGGTAACCACCGACTCCTGTGATCAGGCGGTTCCGGAAGTTGATGGGGGTGTACCCGTTCGGTGTGTAAATCGAATTGTCGGACGACACGTAACCGATGTTGGCCACGAAGATCCAATTTTCGAACTGGCGCTCGAGTGCCAGCCGTAAGCCGAGGTAGGGCGAGGCGTCCGAAAGCAGGTACTGAGTGGCCCCCGTCGAGAGGCGCACTTCTGGAATGAGGGCGATGTGGGTGTTGCTGGTGTCGTCGGTGACCCTGAGTTTCCCCATGATTTTGAAGTCACCCATGGAGGTCTGGTCTCCTGCGGTGGCGGTGCCGACCGGAAAACGGGCGAAATGAACGGGGGCGCCGATAAAGAGGCCGAAGTTGTTCGAGAGCTTGATCCCGGCAAACAGATCGATGGTCTGGACCGAGTCGATCAGGGTTCCGATGCGGGTGGTTTGTGTGGCGTCGAGGATCGGAAGCGGGTCATTGAAAAAATTGTAGTTCATCCCGAAATAAAACAGATTCTTCCGCGGCCATTCCGAGCGGAAGCCGTCCTCGAGGATCACAAACCGGTCAGAGGTCGAAGGATTGTAAGTCTGAACGTTGATACTCTGGATCGCAGCACGGGCCGGTGTGCTCGATTGCATCAGAAACAAGAGTGCGGTCAGGGCAAAAGTCATTCGTTTCATTTCCAAAAAGTGTAACACCCTCGAAAAAGCGGAATGAAGCCCAAAATGAACCAGACAAAACCTTGACTCGACAAGGGGGGTCAGAAGGGCTTTTGTGGAATGCCTTGGACCATGAGTGCCCGATCGAAATGCCTGAAGCTTTGTGCCGCATCATCGAGCAGGCGGCGGTTCGGGCACAAGATGGGTTCGTCCGGAAAATCGAGGCTATCTTCCGGTAGATTCAGGAGTCCTGCCGGGTCGGCGAGCTTCGCCTTGATCTCGGTGACGCAGGTCTCGAACCACCGCCGGTCCCGTTCCGAGTCGAGTTCGATTTCGGCGATTCCCTCCGGAAGGTAACGGTAAAAGCCGGGTACTTCTTTTGACCAGAGCAAAGGCGGGGAGTATTTGGGCTGATGGTCCGGGTTGCCGTGTGCCTTCTTGCGATAGGAGACACTAGTATTGAGGTCCACGACTTCGCCAAAGGGGGTCACGGCCCAGAAATGGGTGTGGGCACCCCAGCATCCCGCCCACATCACGGACTGGTTCTCCATCACTTCGATCCAGGCCGCTGAACCGTAAAACACGTTGGCCATGATGCCACAGTGGCGAAGGCTTTCGGCTGTCACAGCCGCAACCAGAAGAGGGAACTCGGACCGGTCTCCGGTGATCCGGTCGGTCACTTTGGTGACCAGTCGTGAAATCTCCGCAATCCACGGCAGCGGCGTTGATTCCATCAGCCGATCCTCTTGCGGGCTTGCATGCCGAAGCCGATCCATCCGGCGATGAACAAGACGCCTCCGATCGGGGTGATCATCCCCAAGCTGCGGATGCCGGTGAAGGTGATCCCGTAAAGGCTTCCGGTGAAGATCACCGAGCCGATCACGAAAGCCGCTGCAGGCCAGGTCTTCTCGGGTTTGAAAAGGCCGAACAGGATCAGGCCCAGCGAATGAACCATCAGGTAGTGGGTTCCGGTTTTGAAGATCTCGAGGAGATCGTAACCGATCTTACCTTGGAGGGCGTGGGCTCCGAAGGCTCCGGCCATGACGGAGAGTGCGACCATGAACGATCCGATACTGATGCATTTCATATACAGGCGATTCCTCTTTCGATCATTTCACTTGTTTCGGGAGAGCGGCTTTTCATTTCGATGAGTTCGTTCCGGAGTCGGGCTACCGCCACCCCTTCCGGCTCAAGGCGGTAGTAAATCTCGAGCAGTTCCAGGCGCAGGAGCCAATCCTGAGGGGCTTCGGAGCGGAGAGTGTCCACGACCGGATCAAGCGCACGCGGGTCCTGTCGGCTCGAATCGCGGAATCTCCGCACTTGCGCGTACAAATCGCAGAGCCCCGAATTCGAAGGCGTCAGGTTGGTCTTGTGGGACTTCACCTTGCTGACGGGCTTCCGATGACGAAGCAAGAAGCTGTTCCGGTCGGCCGCACCTCCATAAACCGAGGGGATCGATGAAGCCAGGAGGAGGGGGTAGTGTTTACGTGGCTCAGAGAAAACCGTTTTGCCCGCGGAGTCGACAATCTTCACGCCTTCGAGCAGCCAGACTCGCGAGGAGCGGCCGAGGGCGAGCTCCTTTTTGAATCGGCCTTGCACGCGGAGACCGGAGCGGGTTGTGAGTCCGCTTCCGTGCAGCTTGCGCTTCAGTTCCTCGGGGGAGGCTTTCAGCGCAGACTCTGAAAAAAGCGGGACGAACAGCTCATTGCTCAGTGAGTGGGTGTGAAGTTCGTCGAGCTCCTTTTCGGCAAAAGAAACCTGTTTCAGTCCGGACAAGGTGAAGGCGCAGGGCTGGGCGTCTTCGCCCAGGAGGTATCCCGAGACGATTCCGCTCAGGGTGACTCCGTTATCGAGCATGACCGAAACGGTGTTTTCAGCCTTCCGTGCGATTTCGAGCCCGTACGCCCCGCCCCGTCGGTAGGCCATGGTATCGGCAAAATCATCGAGCGCTGATCGAAGTTCCGTAAAGCTCTTTGCGACGAACAGTTGGGGTTGGGGTCTGGTGATGTCGTAAGAAGTGTGGATCGCCACATCCAGCTGGAATGGGACTTTCTTCACCGAGGCGTCGAGGCAATGATAGCTCTCCTGAATCGAAGAAAGGAGTCCGGCGCCGTAAATCAGGGGCTTGCCTTCGACCTCAAGCAGGCCGTACTCGGTGGTCCACCAAGCCATTCGGGTCAAAAGCGCGGCTTCGGATGGCAGGGTCTCGCGCTTGGCCACGGCTTCGAACTCGGCCTGAGCGCGGGCGATCTCCTCGGCCTTGGCTTGCGGGTTCTCCTTGATTTCGGAGAGTTTGAAGATGGCATCGTACAGTTCAAGGTCGAACTTGGTGATGATCGCATTCCGGGCGACTTCGCCGTAATCTTCCAGATAAGCGCGGTATTCCGGATCGGCGACGATGGGAACATGTCCGGCCGCTTCGTGGATGATGTCAGGCGAAGGGGTGTAGCCGAGGTTCTCAAGCTTCCGGATGTCACAGGCGATGGCAAGGACCCGGAGCGACTGGAACTCGAGGAAGATGGCGGGTGGAATGAATCCATTGATCACGACTGCGCGCCATCCGAGCTTTCGGAGGGCGGTGTCCATTTCGGTCACGAGCGGAATCCGGTCGGTCGAGATGCCGGTGGTTTCGAGTCCCTGTTGGTAAAGCGGATGACCGTGCTTCCCGAAGAAGTGCTTCGAGACGCGCATCACGTAGCGCCAGACCGCCTGATCAATCGGAGTGTAAAGCGAGGGGTCCTGCTCGGTGATGTATTCCTGGAGGTGACCGGGAATGTGCTCGAGCGGAGCCTTCATGAGATCCGATTGTTGTTGTTCGGGTCGTCCTTGTCGTCCTTGCCGCCCTCGAGGCCTTTCTTGAATGCGCCGATCCCTTTACCCAGGGCGGAGCCGAGCTCGGGGAGTCTGCGACTCCCGAACAACAATACGACAATGGCCAGAATCAGAAGGTGTCCACCGCTCAATCCAAACATGGGTCTAGGGCTAACACAAAAGGCTGGATAAAGCATGGGTTTTCGGCTAGGGTGGGGCCACTCAAAAATCAGGAGAATCCCATGGAAAAACCGAAGGCTGGACCGGTCGAGGCCAGGCTCATTGCCAAGAAAACCCTCACTCCCGACGTGATCGAATTACTCTATGAGTCGGAGCCGGTTTTCTCCTTCCAGCCGGGTCAGTTTGTGAGCGTGATCGTCCCCGGACGCGGCCCCGGAGGTCGCGATCTTCGTCGGGCTTATTCCATTGCCTCCGCCCCGGAGCTCACCCGAGCGGGTAAGTCGGTCTTTGAGTTGTGTGTGAAACTGGTCGAAAACGGTCCCGGGACCCAGTACCTCGACAGCCTGAAAATCGGCGACACCATGAAGGGTCTCGCTCCCTATGGAGATTTTGTCTACAAGCCGAAAGCCGGTCGCCATGCCCTCTTCATCGCCACCGGAACGGGCATCGCTCCCTTCCGTGCCATGGTGTTTTCGAAGATTTACGCCGATCAACCCCCTGCGAGCGGGACGCTGCTTTTCGGGGCTCGCGTCCAGTCGGATCTGCTCTACACCGAAGAGCTCCAGGATCGCCTGGGTGCGAAGGGTTTGGTGCAGGCATTGTCTCGCCCCGAGCCGGGCTGGCAGGGATTTCGTGGCCGCGTCACGGATTGGCTCCGTGAAAACGCCACTCAGATCCACTGGCTCGAGACCGAGTTCTATTTGTGCGGAAACGGCGCCATGATCGACGAAGTGAAGCAGATCCTGACCGCTCACGGGGTCGAGAAGGCCTCGATCCACCAAGAGGTCTATTACAAGCCCAAGCCGGGCGAAACCCACGCGAATTGACAAGTCCCGCCTTTTATTGAACCATGGGAGCTCGTTCCCGATCACTTGCGGAGAGATGGCAGAGTGGTCGATTGCACCGGTTTTGAAAACCGGCAGGCTCGCAAGGGCCT
>CANHQK010000045.1 GCA_947462765.1 Bdellovibrionales bacterium | reverse complement strand
GGAGCCTGCTGTAAGGCCAAACCGAATGCCAATCCGGGCTATGACTGTTCACTTCCTTTGTTGAACTTCGGACACCCGCAGGGCATCTCGTTCGCCTACCAGCGCTGTGTGCAGGTCAACGGTGGCGCATCCTGCATGTGGAGTAACCAGAACAAAGAGTGTTGTGCCCCAGGGATCCCGGGATGCTCAAGTCCCACTCCTTCTCCGACACCGGCTTGCTCTCCGCCTCAAGTGGGAATTCCATTCCCCTTCAGTGCCCTGGCGACCCAACCGGAACTGGCCGAGGAGTATGCGAACTGCAAAAAGGCGGCAGGCTCCAATTCCGCCTATGTTTGTTGCGTGGATCCCGCATTCAGCTGCAAACGCAAGGGGGGCGTCATGATCAATGGAAGCTCTTGCCCGAGACCGATGTCCCCGATTTTCGGTCCTGTTCAGGGCAAGATTTGTTGTAGAAGCAGGTAATTCAGTTTCATTTAGACTGAAGGAGCCCCGGTCAGGTTTGACCGGGGCTTTTTTTTGATCGAAGACTAACCCCTGTCCTGTATGACACTCCAGAAAAGTCTTGGACTTACCTTGCACCTGCCGAGTGGCGCAGTATAAAATAAAGATCTATTCAGGAGGCCCATGGTGAAACGCCCATTCTTTCATTTTCTCGCTCTCAGCGGTTTTTTTGTTCTCTTTCAACTGGCGAACCCACCTGTGGTCTCGGCTCTTCCGGACGAACAAGACTCAGGTTCGGAACAGGTGCTCAGGCGCCCGGTTCGTCCTCGACCGAAGCCTCTGGAGCTGTCGCAGGGGCTGGGCCATGCCTTAGCCGCGACCCGGGGATGTCGTCCCCCGTCGGTTTTGGTTTCCTTTCCATTTCAATCCCTCCTGCCTCAAAATCCCCTCGCCTACAAAAGATGCCGTAAAGAAGCGGAGGCGTCTCGAGATCCGAAGAGCTACCGTTGTTGTGTCGCTCCGACCGCCCCCACGCCTTCCCCGAGCGGTGAGTGCTGTAAGGCGATTCCGGGTGCGAATCCGGGGTATGACTGTTCGATGCCTTTGCTCAACTTCGGACATCCGCAAGGGATTTCGTTTGCCCGCCAGCGTTGTAACAGTGTGAACCAAGGAGTCTCCTGTATTTGGAACACGACTAACCCCAAATGCTGCGTTCCAGGAATTCCGGGCTGCGGTGGCACCGCGACCCCTACCCCGAAACCGTCTGTCACTCCGACCGTGACTCCTAAGCCGACCGCAACGCCCGCGCCCTCTCCATTTCCGAGTGGCGCATGCTGCAAAGGGATTCCGAACGCGAATCCCGGATACGATTGCTCTCTACCCCAGCTCAATTTCGGACACCCGCAAGGAATCTCTTATGCCCGCCAGCGGTGTATCAGCGCGAATCAAGGTGCATCGTGTGTCTGGAGTGTGAGCGATCCGAAGTGTTGCATTCCGGGACTTCCGGGTTGCGCACCAGAGCCTACGCCGACCCCGAAGCCGACCGCCACTCCGGTACCGGCAACCCCGACACCGTCCCCCAAGCCTTCCGCGACTCCTTCTCCGGTACCAGCAACCCCGACTCCGTCCCCCAAGCCTACGGCGACGCCGTCTCCGGTTCCGGCAACTCCCACTCCGTCACCTAGGCCCTCTGCGACGCCGTCTCCGACACCGCGTCCTCAATGTCTGGCGCCCAGCGTCTGGATCCCCTTCCCATTCGCGGCATTGGCTACCAGCCCGGCAACCGCACTTGAGTACAACCGCTGCAAAACAGCCGCGGGTAGCAATCTGACCTATCAGTGTTGCGTCAACACCACCGATCTTTGCTCACGGGCCGGAGGTTCCTTATCCTTCGGTAGCGTTTGTGGTGCAGGCTACAGTCCCCTGTTCGGGCCGATTGACGGCAAGATCTGCTGCAAGTCTCAATGATGCGCAAGCATTTCCGACCTTTTCAACCCCCGGCCTGATCGAGGCCGGGGGTTTTTTATTCCTTTTTCAGTGTTCCGAAAATCCAGTCAGCTAAAGGAAACGTCACATTGAAATTATACTGCTTCGAGTACGCCGGATGATGGTGCAACCGGTGATACTTACAGAGTGCACTCAGACCGGGGACTCGATGAACGGAATGACTCATCGGGAGATGATTAGCGAGATGAAACGTTTCGTACCAGGCGAAATACCCGGCAGAAGCGAGGAGTGCCAGCCATCCTACATTCGGTCCAAAAAGATGCCCAATCAGAAAAGAAACGGGACCAGCAGCCAAGGGAATGAAAAACACGATCGCTACCGCAGGAAAGAGAACGTAATACATCTGCAAGGGACTGATGATTGAAATATCCCGGTCGGTGAAGTATCGGTGATGTTGTATGCCGTGGCGCTCATACAAAACTCCTAAACCGGGAATCCTGCGATGGAGTGGAATCCGATGCACAAAATACTCCACAAAGTTCGCGTAAATGATGATGAGCGGAATCACCCAAAGGTCCATCCAAGAAGGATGGTCGAGTCGACTGATACTCCAACACCCGATCAAGAGAGCGAAGCCCACCGTGAATCCGTAATGCAACTCTCCGCGATAGCGAGGTCTGGACCCCATTTCAGGAATTTTTCCAAGACGGTATTTGCGAGTGTGACGCTCACTCATCGGATCCTCCCGAAGGGTAAGTGATAGATGGTGGGCCATGCCGGACTTGAACCAGCGACCAATCCGTTATGAGCGGACCGCTCTAACCAGCTGAGCTAATGGCCCACCGAGTCAGCCGGAAAACCGGCACGGATACGAAGGTATCACTTCAAAAGGGTCAATACAATCAGGGAGAGCAACGCCCCACAACTGCCATAAAGAAACGGCGCATGGGGACCGAAGGCATCCCAGAGGAGTCCGGCAGTGAGGCTGGCTCCGAGGGTGGCCACTCCGGTAACCAAACCGAACCAGCCTTGGGCACTGGCTCCTAACTCCCTTTCTTTTCCGGCAGGGACCATCTCTGCCACCAGAGCCTTCCCGACCCCTTCCGACATCCCCATGAATGCACCGTAGCTGGCAAACAAGACCCAGGGATTCCAGGCCTTTGCGAATCCGAAATAGATGATCGAAAACAGGAGTAAGGAAACCTTCATGAGATTCATCCGACCCCAACGGTCGGCCAAGCGCCCCAAGAAGGGACTCGAAACCGCATAGACCACATTGAACAGACAGTACATGAGCACCACACGGACGAGACTGCTCCCGTTCTTCTGCACACTGAGGAGCAAGAACGCATCACTGGAGTTGGCAAAAGAGAAAATCCCCCACCCAATCAGAAAAAGGAAATACCGTCTGGGAAGCCCCTCGATTGAAAAACGCTTTGATTTGATCGTCCTGGGTTCCAACGAAGTTGATTCGGGAAGTGCGAAACAAAGGAACACAGCAATCGTGCCTGGAATCAACGCCAGGAAATAAAAATCCCTTAATCTGCCCTCCCCCCACAGCTCGAGGAGTCCGAGTGCGATCAACGGACCGATCACGGCCCCCAGTGTATCCATGCCACGATGGATACCGAACGCAAGACCCAGGCTTTTCTTGGGGACGGCTTCGGCGATCATGGCATCCCGGGGGGCAGTTCTCACCCCTTTACCGACCCGGTCCAGCGAGCGCGCCACTAGAACTCCACCCCACCCCTGCGCCAGGCCGATCGATGCCTTCGAAAGGGTCGATAACAAATACCCTCCCCAAATGAAAAGCCTTCGCTTCCCGATCCGGTCAGAAAACTGGCCTGCCCACCCCTTCAGCAGGCTGGCGGTCAGTTCAGCAATTCCCTCGATCAAGCCAACAGAAGCCATGGATGCATGAAGCACCTGGGTCAGGAAAACAGGAGTGATCGGATAGAGCAATTCACTCGATAAATCCGCAAAAAACGAGATCACACCTACTTTCCAGACAATGGGGCTCATGCAGCGATCCTAAATCCTGCCACTCCCTGACTGCAACCCCAACCTTTGATGCAGCTGTCGCATTCGGATCCGTAGCACGCCTTAGGGCGAAACTTACTGGACCTCGAAACGCAGTCCCGACAGATGCTCATCCTTGTAGAACCTGAGCGTGGAGGGCACCACACTCTGTCCGATCTGACCGGTATAAAACCTGGCCCAGGACAGTAAACCGTCATGGATCGACTGCTGAACCACGGCTCTCGACAGAATCTGTCTCACCTGGTCGCGAAGCAGTTTCACGAACAGCCCTTTCAGCTTCTCTAGCACCCATTGTGATTTTAACAACCCCGTTCCCTTCAATGCGCCATTGAAGCGTGCCTGCTGGAGAACCAGAGCCTGACTTCCATCCTGATAGGTATGCCAACCCAGGACCGCCACAATCGAAACCCCTTGGATGCTCACACTGCCCAACCGACTCTTTAAGACCTGTTCTTGATCATCGACTGAAATGGAGAGTTCCAGCGAGCTACCCGTGAAACGCACTTCGGGAGACCTGGCCCGCAATTGATGGAAGCGAAGATCTGCCAGATCGATAATCGAGTTGAAATCGATGTCGAATCGCATGTCCTGAAGACCGAAAAATCTCAATGCCGGAGCGGGGCTGAAGCGTCCCGATCGACCATCAAGCTCGATCAGATTCAACTCCGGCCTAACAAGAACATAGGCTGCGTCGAGCTCACGAGAAGTGAATCGCACCTCGGTGCCGGCCCGCACTGGACCGAACCCGATCAGAAACACGACCAACATGAACAGCGGAAGGAATCTGGTTCTTACCATACTTCCTCATTTCGGAACTGGTGACCCGGCTCTTGATACCCGGGCAACACTTGCCGGGCTCAGGTGCGTCGAACAGGAAACGTCTCCTGGTACCGGAAGTAAAACCAAAGTGCCAATCCATTGAGCAAATGCCAGATCGCGTGACCGCCAAGAACATGATTTGAGGGCATGCAAACGATCCGGTGAAGATCCAGGAGCCAAACTGCAACCGATGCACCGAAGGTGAGCGACAGAGCGTAAAAGTGTTTCCGTAATGCCGGATAGCGCTCCGGGTGCATGGCCATGTAAATCTCGCTCAGGCCGAAAAACACAATCTGTGCGGTGAACATCATGATTCCGTTCGAGCCGGAGGCCAGCATGAGAGCAATGGATCCGACACTCAGCCCCAGGAAAAACGACCAAATCAAGACAGAAGACCAAGAGAAGAGGCGCTGCAAATTCAATGTGACGAACAAGGCACTGATCAGATACATCGCGGAAACATCAATCACCTCGCCGACGCGGGCCCCGGTGGCATGGAAAAGTGCCGATCCGATTCCGACCAGCACCGCAGTGACTCCGGTCAGCGTGGAGCCGGCACGGGGGGAATGGCGGGCGGCCCGCAAAACAGCAAGACCAGCGAGAATGAATCCGATATTCGACCAGGTGTTTGCGGGTTCAACCACCCACCCACACAACCGTTCTTCACAGAAAGAGATTTCCGCAGGCTCAAGAAAGCTCCAAGGGCAATTCATCTTCCTCACTCTAGCCCGTACGGCACCGTAGTCAAAAAAGAAAAAACCCCGGTGGAAGCTCCACCGGGGTCATTCAAAAACAGAATTTCAAAAAGGATTACTCGTCCTTCTTGAGAGCACCCTTGAGCTTATCGCCCAGAAGATCTCCCATAGAGGTCTTCTTGTTGCGATCGCCCATGTAGGTCTCGTAATTGGCGCGCTCTTCAGAACGGCCCAATTGCTTGATCGACAGGCTGATCCGACGGTCTTTCGGCTCAATGGAGAGGATTTCCGCACGGACTTTCTCGCCGAGCTTCACTACATCGGATGGCTTCTCGACGCGTTGCTCGGAAAGCTCACTCACGTAGATCAGGCCTTCGATGCCTTCTTCCAGCTCCATGAAAGCGCCGAAATCGGCGATCTTGGTCACAGCACCTTCTACTGACTGACCAACACGGTAGCGGGACTTGATGTTTTCCCAAGGATCACGCTCAAGTTGCTTGATCCCGAGAGAGAACTTCTCGGCCTGCTTGTCGATTCCGAGAACCACAGCACGGACTTTATCGCCCTTCTTGTATTTCTCTGCAGGGTTCGCCACCTTCTTATTCCAGCTGAGGTCGGAAACGTGGATGAGTCCGTCGATGCCCATGCCGACGTCGACAAACATACCGAAGTCAGTGATGGACTTGATTTCGCACTCTTCCACAATCGCACCGACAGGGAATTTGAGTTCGAGAGCATCCCAAGGATTGTCCTGAAGTTGCTTCATTCCGAGGCTGATCCGCTTGTTGCGGGTATCCACTTCAAGAACCTTGCACTCGACCGCATCGCCGACCTTCACGTATTTCGAAGGATTCTTGACCCGCTCGGTCCAAGACATCTCGGATACGTGGATGAGACCTTCAACGCCGTCATCGAGCTCTACGAATGCACCGTAGTCTTTCAGGCTGACGACCTTGCCCTTGACGATCTTGCCGACAGGGAACTTGTATTCAGCTTCATCCCAAGGATTCGGAGAAACCTGCTTCAGGCCGAGAGAAACACGTTCTTTCTCACGGTCGTACTTCAGGATCTTCACTTTGACTTCATCGCCGACATTGAAGAGCTCGCTCGGGTGCTTGATGCGTCCCCAAGACATGTCTGTGATGTGGAGGAGTCCGTCCATTCCGCCGAGGTCGATGAATGCGCCGTACTCGGTGATGTTCTTCACAGTACCGGCAACCACCATGCCCTCTTGCATCTGGGAGAGAGTCTCTGCGCGCTGGAGCTCGCGTTCCTGGGCGACAACGGCTTTACGGGAGAGAACAATGTTCCCGCGCTTCTTATTGAACTTCAGAATCTTGAACTTCATGCGCTGGCCGATGAACTTGTCCAGGTTCTTCACTGCTTTGGTGTCGAGCTGGGAGCCGGGCAGGAATGCTTTCACGCCGATGTCGACAGCCAAGCCGCCTTTCACCTTAGCGATCACGATGCCCTCGACCAGTTGATCCTGATCGCAAGCTGCAGAGATTTCGTCCCATGCTTTGATGATGTCCGCGCGGTCTTTGGAGAGATGGATTTTGCCATGCTCGATTTCAAGACGTTCGACATACACGGAAAGGATGTCGCCCACTGCGACTTTGGCAGTGCCGGTCGCATCTTTGAATTCATACAGGGGCACGAAGCCTTCGCACTTGAAGCCGATATCAACGGTGACATCGTCGCTTCCGACGGCAACCACTTTGCCATCGATCACGGCACCTTCTTGAATGCCGCTGTCTTTTTGAGCCTGTTCGAAAAGAGCGCCGAAGTCTTCAGCGCCGACAGTGCCCTTTTGTTCAGTGATATCACCTTGGACATCGCTGAATTCATTGATCCAGCTCAAATTCTTGAGCAATTCCTTCTTCTGCTTGGGAGCAGATTCGGTCGTATTGAGTTTAGCCATTTTTATGGAGTTTCCTTAGAGTAGAGTATCGGCCCCTCCAGAACGCAAAGCATTTGGAAGGAGGGACTCGAAAGCCAGGTTTGATGCTGACTGCCCGACTCTATTCCTTAACCCTTGATTCGTCAAAGAAAAAAGGCCCCGGAAGATCTCCGGAGCCTTTATAAAAACCAACCAATACCGGGCATTTAGTAGCAGGGAATGCCCATTTGGACTCCGCAGCCCCCACCAAACATGTACGGGTTGAAACCACCGAACCCGCCCAGTCCGCCAAATGCACCGAGGCCACCGCCGAGATTGAGGCCGGCGTTGATGCTGATTCCTGGGATATTGATTCCGCCCATTCCTCCTAGGCCACCCATTCCACCCATTCCCGGAAAGAACGTGCCTCCGGCGAAGCCCGGAACACCCATTCCACCGAGTCCCCCCATGCCGAAGTAAGGATAGCCCATACCAAACTGTCCGCCCATGCCCATGCCCATCATGCCTGTGCTCTGGAGGATCATATTTTGGGCTGCCATTTCCTGCATGGCTGATTGATAACCCATGAGCTGTTGCTGCACTCCCATAGCGTTGGTTTGAGCCGCGATCATGTTTCCAGCCATGGGATTCATGCCCATACCGGGGAACATGCCCATTCCGCCCATACCGGGGAACATGCCCATTCCACCCATGCCGGGCATCCCACCAAGCCCGATGCCGGCGTTGAGTCCGATTCCAGGCATGCCCATGCCACCCATTCCAGGGAACATCCCCATCCCGCCCATACCGGGGAACATGCCCATTCCACCCATGCCGGGCATTCCGCCGAGCCCGATGCCAGCATTGATTCCGATTCCGGGCATACCCATGCCCATCATACCGGGCATACCCATGCCCATCATTCCAGGCATACCCATGCCCATCATACCGGGCATACCCATGCCCATCATTCCAGGCATACCCATGCCCATCATTCCAGGCATACCCATGCCCATCATTCCAGGCATACCCATGCCCATCATTCCACCCAAACCGATGCCAGCATTGATCCCAATTCCAGGCATGCCCATACCCATCATGCCGGGGAAGCCCATACCGGGGAAGCCCATGCCGCCCATACCGGGGAAGCCCATGCCGCCCATACCGGGGAAGCCCATGCCGCCCATACCGGGGAAGCCCATGCCGCCCATACCGGGGAAGCCACCCATGCCACCCAAACCGCCCATGAAACCACCCATACCGAATCCACCGGTTCCGCAGTTAGGGTTCTGGGGAGGAAGACCTACGGTCTGTCCCTGTGAAACTTGGGAGTTATACATCGCCACACAGGCTTGAATCCCCCTGTTGTACATCGACATGTTCATGAGACCGAGACCGATCGGCACACCGATCGAACCGATCGCACTGATGATCTGGGCTGCCTTGCTGACTCCACCCCCGCACGGGCCGTAGAGACACATATTGGCTTGCTGCTGATTAGCCGCATTGCAATTCACACAGATATTGGAGTCTACGCGAGCTTGAGCGCGGTCGATCGCGTCCGAACAGGATGACTGGATATCGATCAGGCACTTGAGCGAATGGCTGTCCCGATTGCTCCAAGCCGCTGTCGCATCCTTACCGGTCGAGACAGTGCAGTATCCCTTTTTGGTCGGACCTTCGAGAGCGGCCCTCCTTTTATCGAGCTCATCAAGCTCCCGTGCAGCATTGTTGTAAGCGATGATCTTGTCTTTTTGATCGCACTTGAAATCAGGGCCGGTGAGGTGACTAGAACATGCGTCATTACGGAGGAGCTCTCCACAAGCTTTCGTGTCGTCCCTGGGCTCGGTGCTGTTGATGGCCGTCGTGCAATCGTCCTGACCGGTAGCGTTCTTTTTCAAGAAATCCTGCAACCAGAAATCCTTGTCGTTCAAAGTCAGAAAACTGCAGAAGTCTGCGGGTCGTTTGAACACTTTACTGTGGTGACAAGCGTTCTTGTCATCTTCGACCGCCACCCGGAGACAATCCTTGCGACAGTCCTTCAATGCTTGATCCCGATCGGCCTTGAGTTTGTCGATATTCACGCAATCCGAGCTTGTGCAACGGTAACGTTTGATGTCGTCATTAAGCTGATCGCGTTCTTTTTCGCGCTGTTTGGCGTAATCAGGGAAGCCTCCGCACTGATCCACGAGAGCGTCGAGCTCTTCACGGTCCTTCTTGCGAGTGTCGACACTCGAACCGCCGGAGCCATCATCAATATTCAGCCTGCGTCGTTGAGCACGATTCAAGTCCGCCAAGGGAGTGGTCCTGACCACGTAAGCATCGCCTTGCTTCAAAAACCGGCTGCGTTCCGAAGTCGTATCGATCACCGAGCGACGCCCCTGGTTGTCGATACACATGATGGCACTGCCTTTGGCCTCGGCCACTTCGTCGACGCTGTAGGTATTGCAGAACCGGATGCCCGATCCGGTTGATGTATTCTGAGGAGGGATGATATCCGCTCGAGCATCAGTTATTCCGATGCCTGTGGGCAAAGTCAGTGTGAGCGCCATCAGTGCGGAAAGCATCTTGCTAAAATAATTCTGAGACATGAGTGATCTCCTCAAAACGTCTTTTCGACTCCAGAAGTCCTTTTCTGGAGGGGGTACCGAAAAATAGTTTAACGGAACCGGCCATGAAAACAAAAAGAAACTGAATTCAGAGCCCAAAATGCGGGTTTCGGCAAAAAATTGACAGAACACCCAAACCCTGTTTGACTCCGGGACATGCCCCGAGCCAACCAACGGCATTCCTCGCTGTACCTGCATTTTCCATTCTGCGAGGCCAAATGCCATTATTGTGACTTCTACTCCATCGGGCGTGAGAAAACCGGGTCCGGCGATCCCGATCTGTTCGAGCAGGCGCTACTCAGGGAGATCGACTTACGGGGAAACCGCGGGGACTTCTCCGACCGAATCGAGACCCTTTTTCTGGGGGGGGGCACCCCGAGCATGACGCCTCCAGATTCGATGGAGCGGATTTTCAAAGCTCTCTTCCGTTGGACCTCGTTGGCCCCGGTCTACGAGTGGACCATGGAGGCCAATCCTTCCTCCATCACTCGTGACCGATTCAAGGCTTATCGGGAGTTGGGGATCAATCGGATCAGCATGGGGGTCCAAAGCCTCCGCTCGGACCATCTGCAAAAACTCGGGCGGGTCCATGATGAAAGAGAAGCCCTGAGGGCTCTCGATTCAGTATTTGAATCCGGATTCACGAATGTTTCCACCGATCTGCTTTGTGGAGTCCCCGGTCAAACCCTGGACGATCTCGACTCCCACATCCGTGGCCTCACAGCCTTTCCCCTCACCCACCTCAGCATCTACCTGCTCACCCTGACCCCCGGGCACCCCATGTACAGGGAACTTCCGGATGAGAACGAACAGCTGGCTCATCTGTCCTTCATCCATGAAAAAATGACCGATCTCGGTTTCGAGCATTATGAAATCTCGAATTTTGCCAAACCGGGCCACCGGGCACGCCACAATCTGGTGTACTGGACCGGCGCCTCGTATCTGGGCCTCGGCCCCTCCGCCCATTCCTTTTCCTTGGCCGATCGCCTCCGCTTCCGGAATCCGAACTCGCTGCACCGCTGGGCAACGCCTCTTTTGAATGAAAACCGTCTTCCTGTGGAGGACTCGGAAGAGCTGACCCCGGAACAACAGGAACTCGAGAAGTGGTTGCTGGCGATCCGTCTGGAGGAGGGATTCCCCAAGGCTTGGATCGACTCGGATTCCCGACGGAAAAAGGTGGAAATTCTGATCAAGGAGGGACTCCTTGAACCCCACCCCCGCATGGGCGACCGTCTGCGTGCAACCCCTCGGGGCTTCGCCCTGTCTGACGCACTGGTTCGAGAGCTTTCCTGAGCTTTTTCTCAACGCCCCCTTGCCAAATGGAAAGGGGTGCCCATAGTCTTCGCATCATGCAAGATCCTACCAATTCCAATTCCACGGAAGCCCCTGAGGCTACCGGAATCACTCCGGACTCCCAGGTCTCTGAACTCGAAAAGAAAGCGAAAGACTGGGAACAGAAATACGTCTACCTTTACGCCGAGTTCGAGAACTTCAAGAAGCGTTCGATCAAGGAACGGCAGGAGACCCTGAAATTCGGATGGGAAAATGTCGCCTCCGGATTGCTCGAGGTCCTGGACAATTTCGACCGCGCCCTCGGTTACGTCAAACCCGACACCGACTCAGCACTGGTCAGCGGCCTCAAAATGGTCTCTCAACAATTCAAGTCGACCTTGGAGAAACAGGGCGTGGCGGAGATCCAGAGTCTCGACCAACCCTTCAATCCAGAGCTCCACGAATCGGTGGGCCAAATCCCGAGCGAAAAGCCCCAAGGGACCATCGTTCAGGAGCATCAAAAAGGTTACACCCTGCACGGACGACTGCTCCGGCCCAGCAGGGTTCTCATCTCGGGCGGAAAACCCGCCAACTGAATTTAGTCACAATTGACAAACACGGGAACATTCCCATTAAAAAACTGTAAGGAATCAAAAGGAGAAAATTATGGGTAAAATCATCGGAATCGATCTTGGAACCACGAACTCGTGCGTCTCTGTCCTGGAGGGTGGCGAACCAAAAGTCATCGCCAACGCTGAAGGGGCCAACACCACTCCGTCCATTGTGGGTTTTCTCGCCTCCGGTGAAAAAATCGTCGGCCAAGCCGCAAAACGTCAGGCCGTGACCAACCCGGACAAAACGGTTTTCGAAGCCAAGCGACTCATCGGACGCAAGTTCACCTCCAAGGAAACCACTGAGTTCACCAAGATCGCTCCGTTCAAAGTGGTGGAAGCCAAGAATGGAGACGCCTGGGTGAAAGTCGCGGATCGCGATTACGCTCCCCAGGAAATCTCCGCAATGGTTCTCCAGAAGATGAAAAAGACCGCAGAGGACTACCTCGGCGAGCCGGTCACCGAAGCGGTGATCACGGTCCCTGCATACTTCAACGATGCCCAGCGCCAGGCCACCAAGGATGCCGGCCGGATCGCCGGATTGGACGTTAAGCGGATCATCAATGAGCCGACCGCCGCTGCACTCGCCTACGGTCTCGACAAGAAAAACAGCAATATCACCATCGCCGTATTCGACCTCGGCGGCGGAACCTTCGATGTGTCCGTATTGGAACTCGGTGATGGCGTATTTGAAGTGAAAGCCACCAATGGCGACACCTTCCTGGGCGGCGGTAACTTCGACCAGAAGATCATCGACTGGATGTGCGACGAGTTCAAAAAAGAATCGGGCATCGACCTCCGCTCCGATAAGATGGCCCTCCAGCGCCTGAAAGAAGCGGCCGAGAAAGCCAAGCACGAGCTTTCTTCCATGACCGAAACCGACATCAATCTCCCGTTCATCACCGCGGACGCCTCTGGTCCGAAGCACATGAACATCAAACTCACCCGCTCCAAGCTCGAGCAACTCGTCGACAGCCTGATCCAGTCGCTTGCAGGTCCGTGTGAAACGGCTCTGAAGGACGCAGGACTCACCAAGGACAAGATCGACGAAGTGATCCTGGTCGGTGGCATGACCCGGATGCCGCGGGTTCAGCAAAAAGTGAAAGAAATCTTCGGCAAAGAAGCCTCGAAAGGCGTGAATCCGGACGAAGTGGTGGCAGTCGGTGCCGCGATCCAAGGCGGAGTGCTCAAGGGCGAAGTCAAGGACGTGCTCCTGCTCGATGTGACCCCGCTCTCGCTCGGGATCGAAACCATGGGTGGCGTGTTCACGAAACTCATCGAAAAGAACACCACCATTCCTTCGAAGAAATCCCAGGTTTTCTCGACCGCGGCCGACAATCAGACCGCGGTGACCATTCACTGCTTGCAAGGTGAACGTGATTTCGCCGAGCACAACAAATCCCTCGGCCGCTTTGACCTTGTGGGAATCCCCGCCGCGCCTCGTGGCATGCCTCAGATCGAAGTGACCTTTGATATCGATGCGAACGGTCTCGTTCACGTTGGAGCGAAAGACCTCGGCACCGGCAAGGAGCAGTCCATCAAGATCACCACCTCGGGCGGTCTGACCGAGGAAGAGATCAAGCGCATGCAGCGTGAAGCTGAAGAGCACCGCGCAGAAGACGAAAAGCGCAAGCAGGTCGTCAATGCACGCAACACGCTCGACAGCATGATCTACTCGATCGAAAAAACCGTTAAGGAATCCGGTGACAAGGTCCCTGCCGAGGAAAAATCCAAGGTCGAGGCCGCACTTGCCGAAGCCCGTAAGTTCACGACTTCGAACGAACTCGCTGAAATCGAGAAGGCCACCCAGGATCTGACTGCCGCCTCCAACAAGATGGCTGAGATCCTGTACAAGAATGCGGGTGCGCAGACCCAGACCGCCGATGCGGGGACCCAATCGTCCGGAACTGAAGGACAACAAGCCGCTTCCGGTAAAAAAGACGACGACGTCATCGACGCGGACTACAAGCAAGTCTGATCCGTATCCAACTGACACCTTCGGGCCCGAGATGACCGGATTCCGGTTCTCGGGCCCACCCGGGGTTCCATATGGCTGACAAACGCGATTATTACGAAGTACTGGGTGTGCAACGGGGAGCCGGAGCCGAAGAGGTCAAAAAGGCCTTCAGGAAGCTCGCCGTTCAATTCCATCCGGACAAGAACCCCGGAGACAAGAAGGCCGAGGAGAAATTCAAAGAGATCAACGAGGCCTACGAGCACCTTTCTGATCCGCAGAAGCGCAAAATGTACGATCAGTTCGGTCATGCTGCTTCGAACATGGGTGGTGGCGGCCAGGGCCCCTTCGGTGCAGGAGGGCCTTTCGGTGGCGGAGGTGCAGCCGACTTCGGAGATATTTTCGGAGATATTTTCGGGGACATTTTCGGTGGCGCTCGAGGGGGCCGTGGAGGCACACGAGGAAGGCGCGCCCGTGCGGGAGCCGATCTCGAGACCCAGGTGGACATCACCTTCGAGGAGGCCTACAAGGGCGTCGAAAAAGTCATCACACTCAACAAGCGGGTGGATTGCGAGACCTGCCTCGGTTCGGGCGCCAAGCCGGGTACTTCTCCGGAAACCTGTAAGATATGTAGCGGACGGGGCGAAGTTACCTTCCAACAAGGCTTCTTCGCCGTATCCAGGCCTTGCACCCACTGTCATGGATCGGGCCAAACCATCACCTCACCTTGCGGAACCTGTAAGGGCCAAGGAAAGACGAAGAAAACCTCCCAGCTCAAAGTCACGATCCCTGCCGGGATCGATACCGGACAAAGGCTGAAACTCTCCAATGAAGGCGAAGCCGGCGAGCACGGTGGACCTCCGGGCGATTTGTATATCGTGATCCAGGTCATGGACCATGACTTTTTCAAGCGCGAGGGCGCAGAAATTTTGTGTGATGCTCCGATCACTTTCGTCCATGCGGCACTCGGTGCGGAGATTGACATTCCCACCCTCGACGGCAAGGTCGAAATGAAGATCCCAGCTGGGACACAGTCTCACAAGATCTTCCGCCTGAAGGGAAAAGGCCTCCCTCACATCGGTCGCGGAGGCCGGGGCGATCAGTTGGTACGTGTAATTGTCGAAGTTCCGAACCGTTTGACCCAAGAGCAAGCCGAGCATCTTCGTAAGTTTGCCGAATTGACCCAGAAGGACGGGAAGGCCCATCCCCTTTCACACGGGTTTTTCGAGAGGGTGAAGCGGATTTTCAATTGAGCGCTGACTGAACCAGCAGCGTTCAGGAACCGATGATCCGGCTCGCCCCTTCTTTGAGCAAATGAAGGGCCTTTTCCCGCTCCCGTTCCACCTTCTCGCGGATCTCATCCAAAGGAGGACAGTCCACTTCCACGGTTACTGAATCCTCAGAACCCGATTGGAGGGCCGAGGCGGCTTTCAATTCCCGTTCGAGTTGGCTGCTCCTTTCTTTGTGGAGGCGGTTTTCCATTTCGAGGAAACCGTTGAGTCCCTCCACCCGCGCCAGGTTGGCACGCAGGACGGCGGCTTCCTGGGTCGCAAAGGTCGCACTGCCCGAGGCCATTTCGAGTTGTTCACGCACATCGGCACATTCGGAGCGGACCTGGGCCAATTCATCCTTCAGGATCGAAACCTCGAAACTCCTGCTCTGAAGATCGGTCTGATGCCTCGAGTTCTCACTTCCGAGTCTTGCAAGCTCGCTGCGAAGCGCCTCGATTTCAACCCTCATTTCCTGCTCGGGATTGCGATGCGGGTCTCCTCCGAGAATCAGGATTCTCTTTTTCGCCTCCTCGAGCTCGGATTCCTGATCACGTGCGATCTCTTCGAGGCGCTGATTGGCTGCAAGTAGGAAGGATCTGCTTTTCTGGTAATCGAACTGCAATTGCTCTTTTTCGAGCTGATGGCGTTTCTCGATCTCGGAGACCCTCTCGAAATTGACCTTGGCCTCCGCATCCATCCGGGCAAGAAGCTCGGTGATCCGGCTTTCAAGCTCGGCCTCACGCCTAGACCCGTGCTGTTCGTTTTTCCTGGTCTCCTGCTGCGCCTGGAAAAGTGCGGATTTCAACGACCGAATGGTCTCATTCGCCCGTCCTTCGAATTCACGCTGTCTTTTATTCAGATCTTCGATCCGGCCCTGAAGCTCCCGCTTCAGACTCTCCACCTCGACTTGATGGCAACGCCGAACCTCGATCAAGGTGGACTGATGGGCGGATTCCAGATTCTCAAGGGTTCGCTTCTGTTCGATCCAGACCGACTCTAAAGCCCTCAGGTTCCGGTTTTCATCGATCAACTCCTGAATACCCCTCGCCTGTTCGGATAAGAGCATCGCAGCCTCACGAGAGGCAGCAGAGATCACCTGGAGCTTTTGATAAATCTGTCCCGATTGATTGAGGTTCGGTTCCTCGGTCTTCTCACTTTGATTCCTGTCCAACATGGCCTTCACAGGATACGTCCGGGGCCCGATCCCGACAATTCGGCAAATTTTTCCGGGATCGGGAGGCACGGTTTTGACCTGATCCGCATCCGATCATTGACTCCGGGAGGCGGCTGGAGCTTAATGAGGGGGATGACCTACCATTGGCGTAAAGCATTGATTTTGTGCATGTCGGCACTCGTGATTCCGGGGTGCGCCACCCCCTCCACTCCCCGTTCAGGCATTCCCTCTTCCAAGATCCTCGGAGGTGAAAGTTCCTTCGAGTCTGAAATCAAAAGAATCCAAGGCATGTACTCCCGGGGAGAATACCCTCGGGCCATCGAGAGCCTGAGCCGGATTCACGAGCCTGAGCTACGCAATTCTGAGAAAACCGAATACTGGAACCTGAAAGGACTCATCCGACTCGCGGAAAAGAATCCCCAGGCCGCCATCATCAACTTCAAACGGGCCCTCCAATACAACCCTTTGCCCAGTCATGAGCCTTACTATCAATTCAATCTTGCGACTGC
>CANHQK010000044.1 GCA_947462765.1 Bdellovibrionales bacterium | reverse complement strand
CTTCACTCACGCGGCGTGGCTGCGTCAGACTTTCGTCCATTGCGCAAGATTCCCCACTGCTGCCTCCCGTAGGAGTCTGGACCGTGTTTCAGTTCCAGTGTGGCTGATCATCCTCTCAGACCAGCTACTGATCATCGCCTTGGTGAGCCATTACCTCACCAACTAGCTAATCAGACGCGGGCTCATCTTAATGCGAAGGCTCTTGCGAGCTCCCTTTCCCAATCTTGCCATTATAACAAGCTTGAACTATCCAGTATTAGCCCGCCTTTCGGCAGGTTATTCCAGACACTAAGGTAGATTACCCACGTGTTACTCACCCGTACGCCACTTTACTCTGTATTGCTACATTTCACGTTCGACTTGCATGTGTTAAGCACGCCGCCAGCGTTCGCTCTGAGCCAGGATCAAACTCTCATGTTTTATAAACATGCTTTGCAGTTCAAACCGTCTCAATGCTCTTCTGGCATAAAAAAGTATTTTATGACTCAAAATTGAATTGAATTCAGGTGACCTTGAAGATTACTCCCCAAAATCATAGGCCCGTCTTCTCTTTCAAATATTTCATCGTCACGGAAATATCTCTCGCCAGTAAAAAACCCAGCGAAATATTTCCATCTAAACAGATTGTCAAAGAACAGCCGCTACTCTCGAAAACAAAGCCTCAATTGCAACGGCTCGACAGGAATATCCGAGGAGACCCGGGATTTCAAGAAACATGAGGGAGCAAAAAATCTCGAGGACCGGACAAAAATTCAAACACTTGAAATCACAAGGTTTTAAATGAGCTGCCGAATCCTTTTCCTGATAACGCATCGAGCCAAATCGAATCCGGGGTGATCAATTTTCTCTCGCGTAGATCGAAACAGCCCAGGGTGAACTCGGCCTCGGCCGCGACATCACCGGACTCTTTCACCAGTTCGTGCGCGAGAAAGATGATTTTTTTCCTGATCTCTCGAATTCCCGTCCGGATGGTGATTTCCTCGCGCAATTTCAATTCACGCATGAAGCGCACCTTACACTCGAGTACGACGGTGCCAATCTGGCGAGCATGGACTTGCTCGATGCCGTATCCTCGCGAAGTGATCATTTCCCAGCGCGCTTCCTCGAAAAGAATGAGGTACTGGGCATTGTTGACGTGTCCGAAGGTATCGAGATGGCGTTCCCTGATCAAGGTCCGGTATTCGTGAACGGGCCACTCCGGATTAGCAATCGCTGTTTCATCCATGGTGTTCAAAAGGATACCCGACCGCACTAAAATGTGAGAGAACTTTCGGATTCATCGACCATGGAAAAATTCAAATTCGAAATTGCCAAGCAACTGAGTGAAATCCTGGAAACGACGGTCACTCCGTCGGAGCTGGAGACCCCGAAAGACCGCACCCTGGGAGACTTTGCATTTCCTTGCTTCAAGCTCGCCAAAGCGCTTCGCAAGGCTCCACCGGTGCTCGCGCAAGAGACCGCTGCAAAACTCGCGAACTTTCTCGAGCCAGCCCTGTATTCGGTCAAGCCAGCAGGTCCTTACGTGAATATCACGCTGACTCGCAAAGCGGTGGTCGGCGGGATTCTCGATTCCATCCTGAAGGAAGGCCGACTGACCGGATCCGCTCCCGCAGGCTCGAAAGAACGCTGGGTGTTCGAGTTCAGTTCCCCGAATGTGGCCAAACCTTTTCAAATCTACCACTTGAGGACCACAATTGTCGGCGCCTCCCTTTCCCGGATTGCAAGACACCGCGGTTACCACGTGACCACGATCAATCACCTCGGTGATTGGGGTACCCAATACGGAAAACTGGCAATTGCCCTCAAACGCTACGAGAACGAGCTCCCCTCAGAGCTCACGCTCAAGCACCTGGTCGACATCTATGTCCGGATCCACAAGGATATGGAGATCGATCCTTCGATCGAGAAAGACGGCCAGGCTGCATTCAAGCGTCTTGAGCAGGGCGACCCCGAGATGCGGGCCATCTGGAAAAAGTGCGTCGATATTTCGATGAAAGAATTCGCCAAGACTTACCAACGCTACCAGGTCGAGTTCGACCATTACTGGGGTGAATCCTTCTACGAGGGACACCTGAAACCATTGATTTCGGGTTTGAAGCAGAAAGGTATCCTGGTCGAGGACCAAGGGGCGCAAGTGGTTCATGTGACTTCACGTGACGGGCAGGAGATTCCCCCGTGCATTCTCGAGAAAAGCGATGGGACTTCCATCTACGCCACCCGCGATGTGGCCGCAGCGGTATACCGGCACGAGAAGCTCGGCTTCGACCGAATGAGCTATGTGGTCGGGAAAGAGCAAAAGCTCCATTTCGAGCAGGTGTTCGGGGTACTCCGAGCGATGGGATGCGAATGGGAGAAAGCCTGTGAGCACATCGCAACCGGCCTTTACCGGTTCAAGGATGCCAAGATGTCGACCCGGAAGGGGAACTTCATCACCCTCGAGGAAGTCAACGATCTCTGTATGGCAAAGTCGCTGGGACTCATGACCGAGCGGAACTCCGCTCAGGAAGATCCGGAACTTCGACTTCCCGATGCTGAACTCAAAACCATCGCTGAGCAGGTTGCAGTGGGAGCCCTCGTCTTTGCCGACTTGAGCACTGATCCGACCAGAGACCTCGAGTTTGATGTGGACCGGGTCATTTCCTTTGAAGGGGAAACCGGTCCCTACATCCAGTATGCCCATACCCGTTGTCTGAGCATCCTCAAGAAAGCAGGATTTCAAGCAGGAACCACGGCTGATTCCGCCCTACTCGAGGCCAGACTCGCCGCTCCCGAAGAGATCCTCCTGATCCGCACTCTTGGGCGCTTTCCTGAAGCGCTCGACCGGACCCTCGATCAACGCAAACCAAGCCAACTCACCTCCTACCTGATCGACCTGACCCGTGATTTCGGGCAGTTTTACAGGGAGTGCAAGGTCATGAATCCGGAGGATCTTGAGCTCACCCGGGTCCGGCTGTCGCTGGTTGATGCGACCCGAATCGTTCTCGGCCTCGGGCTCGATTTGCTCGGAATTCCGAAGCCCGAACGGATGTGAACGGGATGCAACACCCTTTGACTCCTTATTTGCTCGCGGTGGGTGCGAACCTGTGTTTCGGGACGGCCAGCATCGCATTTTCGGATTATGCGAGGAGATTTTCGGCGACTTGGGTGAACCAATTGAAGGTGAGCATCGCTTTCATCGGATTTTTGCTGACTTTTCTCGCGTTCGAGTCCTTCATCCCGCTTCCGCCCGCCGGACACGCCTACTTGTTGGCCAGTGGCTTTGTGGGTCTTTTCTTCGGGGATTTTTTCTTGTTTCGATCCCTGGCCGAGCTCGGACCTTCACGCACCTTGGTGCTCTACACCTTCGAGCCGCTTTTGGTGGGCCTCTACGGATACTTCTTCCTTCGGCAAGGACTCAGCCTTTACCAGGTTCTGGCCGTTCTTTGCATGATTGCCTGCGTACTGACCTTCATGCTCGAACGGAACCGTCTAACCGGTTCCTTCGGTTTGCGATCATTTTCTTTCGCGTTCCTCGGTGTGTTTCTTGATGCTGTTGGAGTGATGCTCTCGAGGCAAGCCTATGAGCAAGATGCCGGGCTCGGCCCCTTCCAGGTGAACCTGACCCGGGCCATCGGTGCTCTCGCCGGATTCCTGTTCATGAGTCCGAAATTCCCTCTCCTCTTGACCCGTGACCTGAAGGCTCTCGCTCCTCGGGGGAGGTGGATCATACTCGGTGCCTGCGTGATGGGAACCTTCCTTTCGCTATCTCTTTATTTAACTGCACTCAAAACAGCACATGTAGCCACCCTCACAGCAATCTCCATCACCTCCCCGGTCTGGGTCTCCTTGATCGAGCATTTCCGTAAAAGGGAGTGGCCCAACCGCTATCTCTGGACGGCATTCGCACTTTTCCTTTTTGGATTCATCCTGATGCAAGTGCCGTCGTCTTCTTGAGACGACCGGTTTTTCCTCGACTTCAAGTGTCTCAGCCTTTATGAAATGAAGACGGATCCATTTTTTCGAAGGAGAATCCATGTCCCAGAACAACACCGCAGTGATCGCACCCGAACAACAAAAGACCTTCTTTGGCCACCCGGCTGGCTTGTTCGTATTGTTTTTCACCGAGATGTGGGAGCGATTCTCCTATTACGGGATGCGCGCCCTGCTCGTCCTTTACATGACCTCTTACCTCATCAAGGATCCTGAAAAGGCCAACGCGGTTTTTGGATTCGACGCCCTCAGGAAACTCCTGGAGACCGGCTTCGGACCGCTCGAAACCCAACCCCTGGCCTCGCAGATCTACGGTCTGTACACGGGCTTCGTATACCTTTCACCCTTCTTTGGAGGAATTCTCGCCGACAAGGTCTGGGGACAACGCAAAACCGTGTACATCGGCGGAGTGCTGATGGCCATCGGTCACTTTTTGATGGCGTTCGAGAGCATGTTCCTTCTGGCTCTCTTTTTCCTGATTCTGGGTAATGGCGCTTTCAAACCGAACATTTCCACCCAGGTCGGAAACCTTTACCCGGCAGGTGACGAGCGCCGGGATGGTGCTTTCACCATTTTTTACATGGGCATCAACCTTGGAGCTTTTTTCTCCCCTCTGGTTTGCGGAAGCCTCGGCCAGGTCTACGGATGGCACTACGGATTCTCGGCAGCCGGGATCGGTATGTTGGCCGGTTTGATGGTGTACCATTTCGGGCGCCGCCTCCTTCCTCTCGATAAGCACGCAGCGATGCGCGCAGCAGGTGCAACACCCGAAACAAGAGGGGCTTCTTTCGCCGCCCTGACGATTCTCGGCTTCCTGAGCATCGCCACCCTGTTTTTTGTGATTCTCATCCTCCCTGCCGCCCTCAAAGCCTTGATCGCAGCCGGAATGATCGCTGCGGTGCTGTTTGCGCTCCGGAAGCTGGATGAAGCGGACCGGAGCCGGGTCGTTGCACTCCTGTTCCTCTGCATGGGAACGATTGTTTTCTGGTCGATCTACGAGCAACAGGGTAACACCTTGCAACTCTGGGCGGACGAGAAGACTGATTGGACCTTCTTCGGATTCAACATCCCTTCGACTTGGTATCAATCCTTCAATCCGGCCATGATCTTCGCCTTCGCTCCTCTGCTGGACATGATCTGGAACCGTCGGGCCAAGCAAGGCAAGGCTTCGAGTTCCGTGCGTAAAATGGGGATCGGGTCCATGCTGTGCGGTGTTGCCTTCATCATCATGATTCTCGCGGCCAAAGTGGTCGGTGAAGGTGCTGAGAAAGGAAGCTTGCTCTGGCTCGCCCTCACCACTTGGATTTTCACCATGGGAGAACTCTACCTTTCACCGATCGGACTTTCGCTCGTGACCAAGGTCGCCCCCGCCAAGATGCTGTCAATGATGATGGGGATGTGGTTCCTATCGTCGTTTTTCGGAAACTACCTGGCCGGTTACATCGGCACGTTCTATGAAAAAATGCCCAAAGATGCGTTCTTCATGCTCCTGTGCGTGATGGGCGTGGTGGTTGGTCTGTTTTTCTTCGCGGCTGAAAAACGCTTGCGCCGGGTGATCGGCGACGCCTGAGTCTGCCTTCAGATCGGCAGATTGAAGTCCACGTGCAGCACATAACGTCTGGACGTGTTCTGATGGAAAGCCACGCCCAATTCCTCTGCGTAAGAGAGGGCTGTCACTTTCAAGATCCAGATGTCAAAGGCCGCTCCGTAAGTCAAATTGAGCTGGTTCAATCCCGCATAAAGATCGAACAACGGTAAAGAGGTCTCGGTCCCGAAGTGGATCTTGTTTGAGAAGCGTGTTTCAAGGCCTAGGTTGCGCAAGTCGAGTCCTGCTTTGAAAGAGAGAAAGTCGCTCTTCTTGATCCATCCCACCCCGACCGAAGGATTCATAGGGATCGGACGGGCGGTCGGCACATCAAAGCGGGTTCCCCCGATGTCGGTGAGACTCGCTCCGAAATACACATCACTACCCTTGTTATCGAGGTGACGGACGTACTGGACCCCTGCGTCGGCACCGAAACCCATTCCATATCCCCCGACCAATCGGGCGACATACCCTTTGGCGTCATTTGCCAGCTCCAGAAACTCCGGAGTGCCGAGGTTGTAGATTCCGCCCTTCCTCCACAGAACCTTGCCCGCCAGGCCGAATCGCCATTCATCGACCGGTCTTCTTCCCGACTTGAAACTCCAACCCATACCCGCTTGGAACCCGTAGGTCAGCATGTTCCCGATCCGGTAGGTCGGGTTCGCCTGATTCCGGATCAGGAGTGATCCCTGAGCATCTCCGATGAACGCTACGGCGAAATTTGGAAGTGTGATCACAGGCGCAGTGCTCGCCCGGAGATAAATGTCCTTCCCCATCAGCTCATTCAAGGTGCCAACCCCGAAATTGGAGAGTGCCTCAGTTACAGTTCCCAGGGAGCTGTACACATCGAGCGCCCCCTCAATCGTCACATTCACCGGGCGGAACTTTCGGCTCTTTTGGCCAGCCAGTCCGGCCGGATTATTAAAGAGCGCATACTCATCATCCGCAAGGCCAACGCCGATTCCTCCCATGGCCATCTGACGGGGCTGCCGGACCAGAGTTTCCAAGGCGCTCGAGGAGGTGCTGAACAATAAACACGAGAGCGCGAGAAGCCGGATCACTGCCATATTTGATCCACTCCGATCAAGATACCGGTAGCGATCATCGAAATGACGGGAGACTCCGCACAGGAGGCCCGGTACCGCAGTCTTCGCATCGCTTCCGAGCACTGCAGTGCCGAATAGGTAGTTGCGGCGTTCGGTGTTTCAAGAGGATTAATAAATCCTTGGGTACAGAAGTCGGTTCCCAATGTTTGAACGGTAGAGAGAGTGGTCACCGCGAGCGAAACAGCCGCTGCCGGAGCCGCTGGCAACATGTTTTGAATCGCGCCCGCTGAATCGAGAAACATCAGATAAGCCGATGCGATCGAACATGCCGCTTCGCTCGTGTCGTTCGAAACATTATTGAACTTAGTCTGATTGCTCACACCTACTTTCACCCAATCAAGTTCCGTAGTCGCTAGATTTCCCTTTCGGTTGAGTGTCGTTCCCAACGTGGCCATCGAGAGAAATAACCCGTACACTTTGGCATCACTCGTCAGGTCCTGATAGTTGATAGAGCCTGGATTAAAAGACTGAGAAAGCGTTCGATCGGGAAGCGACACCACCGTGCCCGGAATCAAGACAGACTGGAGCGCATCCATAGCAAACCACGTGCTTTGCATCTTGGTGTCCGAAGGCAACGAAGAAAAGATCCTAACGAATTCGGCCAAGGGGTTCATGGCATTGAGATTCGTCAGCTCCTCATAAACCTCATACATATTGATCCCCGCACGACACCCCTGGGAGGAAACATAGAGCATCCGGATCCGGTTATCACTGTAGGGTGACTCATAAAGCCGGGTTGAATGGATCAACGCGGTCGTACAATCGCCTCGCGTGAGTGCGTTCTCCACCTCGTTCATCATCTCGGCACGATCAAGCGGGTCCGAAAGGTCATAGGGACCCCCCCCGCACCCGCTCAGGAGCTCAAGCAGGAAGAGTATCGAGATAATCGACGATGCGCTGGCACGCTTCCACCAGGGTTTTTTCGTCGACCGCAAAGCTGAGGCGGATACAGGTGGGCGCGCCGAAGTCCACTCCTGAGACCACCGCCACTTGTGCATCCTGCAAAAGGCGTTCAGCAAATCCATTCGCATCCTGATTCTGCCCGAGCGCCCGTTTGCAATCGATAAACAGGTAAAAGGCGCCCCGGGGCACACACACCTCGATTTTCTCTGATTTTCCGAGGACTTCCAATGCTAAATTGCGTCTGTGTAAATATTGGAGACGCTGGGACTCGAACTCTGCCTCCGGAAGTGAGAGAGCGGCAAGGGCTGCATATTGGGAGAGTGAGCAAATTCCAGAGGTTGAGTGCCCCTGCAGAGCGATCAGGGCCCGGGTGAGCTCCATTGGAGCCACGGTCCAACCGATGCGCCAGCCGGTCATCGATCCGCTTTTTGACAAACCATTGACGGTCACAGTCCGATCCCGCAGGCCGGGATTGGCTTCGAGGAAGGAACACCAGGTTCCCTTCTCGAACTCGATCCGATCATAAATTTCGTCACTGAGGATCCAGACGTCCGGATGCCTTTCGAGCACTTTGCCCAGATCCCTGAGCTCTTCCCGGGTGTACAGTGCTCCGGTGGGATTCGAGGGCGAATTGATCAGGAGCAAACGTGTCTTCGGGGTGATGGCTGCCTCGAGGGTTCCCGGATCGAGTCGGTAACCCTGCGAGGCGGAGGTTGGAAGACTGATCGGCGTTCCACCGGCCGCATGAACCATCTCAGGATAGCTGAGCCAGAACGGAGCAGGGAACAGAACCTCGTCCCCGGAATCAACCAAGGCAAAAATCGAATTGAAAATAGCCTGTTTTCCACCGTTCGAAACGACCACTTCCTGGGCCGTCCAAGGAGTGGACACCGACGGCTGCCGGCGGTTGGTGTGAGCCGCTACCGCCTCGCGGAGTTCGGGCAAACCTGGAGTTGGCGTGTATCGCGAGAGATTCTTCCTGACCGCATCGATCACGGCCTGCTTGGCGGCCTCAGGCGGTGGAGAGTCCGGCTCCCCCGCGGTCAGATTGTAGATCGGTTTCCCCTCTTGTTTGAGGCGATTCACAATCGCATTGATCTTGAGCGTGGCGCTTTCACGGAGTCCGACGACCCGGCTCGAGAGCCTCATGAGCGCCCCTTCCCCGCCACGGGCAGTTTCTCCCGCATTTTATGGAGCACGGGAGTCGGCACATACGGAGAGATGTCTCCTCCGTAAGAATGGAGCTCCTTGATCATCGTCGAGCTCACAAAGTACAAGCCTTGTGAAGTCATCATGAACACCGTTTCGATCTGCGGATGGATGTTCTTGTTCATGGTCGCCATCATGTACTCATATTCGAAATCACTCGGAGTCCGCAGCCCCCGGATCACCGCATTGATGCCATGAGCACGCGCATATTCCATGGTGAGGCCGGTCGTGGATTCGACCCGGACTCCGGGCATATCCTTCACTACCTCGCGGATCAGGGCGACACGCTCTTCGACGGTCAGCACCGCGGTCTTCTTGGCAGATCCGGCAATGAGAATGGTGATTTCAGGGAAAAGCTTGAGGCTCCGCTCGAGGATGTCGAGGTGCCCATTGGTGAACGGATCGAAAGATCCTGGGTAGATTGCCTTCATGATGATGGGGTTCCTTCCAATTCCTCGCGAGCGTAAAAGGTGAGCTGACTGTCACCATACCGTTCATCCCGGACTACTTTCAGACCAGAAGGGGGCTGATGAGCGCCTTCCTTCCGCCAAGCACTCTCGAGGCAAAACCATCCGTCCTCTTTGAGCAACCGGGACCAGGGCCACTCCTGCAACAGGAGATCCTCGTATCCGCGGTCATATGGTGGATCGGCAAAAATAAAATCGAAAGGCGGCTCATCCTTCAGCCAGTTCTGGATCTGCTCCACCTTCTTGTTCAGTACCAGGATCTGGTCTTGAAATCCGAGAGTCTTGGCATTCTCCCTGATCAACTGCGCGGCTTTCGGATTCTCTTCGACGAATACGACTCGATCGGCTCCGCGTGAAAGTGACTCGAGTCCGAGTGCTCCGCTGCCGGCAAACAGCTCGAGAATCCGGGCCTCGGGGAGCCTCATATGCAAACTATTGAGCCAAGACTGCCGGAGTCGCTCCGTGGTGGGACGGGTCGAGAGCCCGGGAAGGGTCTTGATCAATCGGCCACGATGGGATCCGGAAGTGATTCTGAGCACGGCTTCATTATGCCACGGCTCGAAAAGGGATGTGAACCGCTTTTCCGTCACTGAACCGGATCTCGATCGAGTCACCGACCCGGCGCAATTCCACGCGCTCGCTCGAATCCTCCACCTGGAGTTCGAGCACCACAGCCCCCGACAACTTGACCGATACCCGACCCGGATCACTCCGGTTCAGGGGAAGAGGAATCACCTCACCCGGACCTTCGGCCGGGTCATCTGATAACGGGGTGGCAGCAACTGGTCCCGAATCCGCATCGCGATGCGTTATTCCTAATGAATCCCCGAGCTGACCCCGTTTCTGGATTTGCTCGATTTCAGACACAAGACTGCGGATCCGGTTCAAGGAACGCGACATTTCAAAAGCCTATCGGAGAGGGGTTCCGAAAACTTGAGTGTTGACTCTCTGCGATATATAAATCTAAGCACCTGAAACTAATAGAAAAAGAAGCAAAAGACTTGGTGCTTTACGAACAGGGCCTTCCACTGGTAAAGTTCCGCGCTCGGGAGCTTTACACACATGGGATCATCACCGATGGACGGCAGCAACTTGGATCTCTCCAAATGGATTCTGAAAGACCGACTCAGTCGGGCGATCGGATCGGACCCGGCCCTGGGTCTCGAAGACATGATCTTCGGCACTCCAGCCCCGACTCCCTCACCCGTCGAAGCCACGACATTCGACTCACTCGAGACATTCTTGCAAAGCCTGGTCGATGAGCAACTGAAGCGTCCATCCGACCTGCTCACGCTGAACCCTTCCCGCAGGGAAAGTCTCGGACGCTTCCTGTCAGAGCTCTCGCGTTTGCCGGAACCCGAGCAGGCGCAAGAAGCGCTCAAAAGCTTCGTCCGGAGTGATCGCACCGAGTCCGAGCACGAGGCTTTGAAGCAACTGTTCAAACAAATCGCGATTGTCCAGATTGCCAAGGCGCTGCTCGTGCTCTCGTGGAGAAGGAAATCGGGTGTGGAGCTGGCCAAATCCGATCTGAAGGACCTGACTGCGGCGATTTCGCGCGAACTCGGAAAATACATCCACCTGCAGACCTCCTCTTGCCAACTGATCCAGCGGAACTTTTACTCCTGGTACAAGATGAGCGACGAGGCGCAACAGCGCCTGCTTTCCATCCTCCAGTCGGTCTCACGCCTGGATGACGCGCGGAACTGGCTGCTGTCACGCGCACGTTGTCTTTCTGCCGAAACGCTCGGAGAACGTGAACGTTACAGCAATGCTGTCTACGCGCATCTGTGGAAGTCAGCCAGCAAGCATGAATTGCTGAACTCCCGCTCCGACTCTTTGATCGGCTTCAGTCCGACACTGCGTGACGGAAGCTTGATGGAGTCAGCCGCTTCGAACATCGAATGGATCGGATTCGAGCCACTTTCTTTCGAGCTCCTTTTCTGCGAAGTCCGATACCTCTGGAATGAACCGAAATGTCCGCCCCTCTGGCTGAAGGGAACCGGGATCGAAATGAACATGGAGCAGCAGAAAGACCTGCTGCTCACCGCCTCCGGGAAACAGAACATCCTCCGTCAGATGGACTCGGTGACCTGTGCGGATGTGGCATTGATTGCCGAGGAAAGCCTGATCCGGACACAAGGGCGGAGTCTGGCAGCCCAAGCACTCAGGAAGTCCGTCGATCAACACCCGGTCCTCAAGAAGCTGAAACAGCCTTCCACGACCCGTGGCATGTACCAGGCCTGCCAGGCGGTCGACAAACTCCGCCAAGGCGGTACTCTGATTTGGATGAGGGAGGAGCTCCTGACCGAGGCCTCCGGCAAGCCGGCTCTCCAGTTTCTACTCGATCAAGCTAGCATCCTTCTGATTGCCGATTTGAGTGGCCTTCAGTCGACTTCGGACCAACTGAAACGGGATATCCCCAAAGCGCTTTACGTGCTTCGTAAAGAAAACCGGCTCGAGGAACGCAAGGGCCACCGCCCCATCCTGATCAAGGCCTTCGGCTCGATCGAGACTGACGCAGACGCCGCCTTGCTATTCGATCGTCTCATCAGTCTGATCCGTAAACCCGAGCAAGTATTCCCGCCCGAACCCTTCCACCTGAGAACCCGGGTGAGCCCGATGGATCAGAGAGAGTGGGAACAGCATTGGTTCAATCCGAATGATGACCAGATGGTGGCTCAAATCGAGACTCTCAAACGCAATTCGGATCCCTTCGGACAGTTCGCAACGATCCGGACCCTTCCCCTTCCCGCCATGGGGACCTCATCAACCTGGTATGACCCGGCCAATGGAGGACGCACACCGGGCGGTTTCTACGTGTGGGTTGAAAGCAGTAAAAACGGAAACGAATTGTTCACGGCAACGGAATCCCGACTTCCGGCATACGTGAAGGGAATGCCCTCGCTGTTTTTCGTTTCTCCACTCCGGCAGGAATGGGGACTCCCGCTCCAGGCCATCCTGAGATCCCCTTTGGCGCGGGATTGGTTCGAGTACTCGATCGAACGGAAAAAAGGGGCATGGGTGCTCAAAGAGTCCGATCTGAAAGCCGTTCCGATTCCAAGACACCTCACCCGGGCGCTGATTGCTGAACGCCCAGAACTGTCCGAACTGGATCCCAAAGAGGCAAAAGTGCTCGGAAAGATTTCGACCGAACCACACCAGGCCCTGAAAGCGATCGAGAACGAGCCCGAACTGAAAGCCCGTGCATTCATCCACGCGGCCTCCGTCCTCGAGCATCTCGACGAGCATCAGGGAAGTCTCTTCAAGATGATTTCTCCCGATGAACAGCTGATCTATCCAAGACTGTTCGATACCGTCCTGACCGAGCAGGACCTGTGCGGCATCCATCAGCATCCGCATATCCGCTACACTCCGACCTTGAGTGTCCACCAGGCCATCCGGAGCATCTCTGTACTCAAAGTTCCGGCACCCGGCATCTTGTTGACCACTCCGCGCGGACTCACCCAGATGCTGTATGTACAAGACGCCTGGTTGCTTGAGCGCTGTCTCGAGGCAATCGAGGAGCTTCGCCAGGGCAACGCAGAACCCACCTGGGGCGAGATCATGAAGACGATCCGTCTACCACGGAATCCCGAGCAGGCACGCGCCATGGGCAATCAGATCCTGAAGGCCTATTCCACCGAGAAAATGCGCCGGAAGGAACTGATTCACCTCATGGGAGTTTGCCTGATGCCGGAACAGGAGCTCGCAGGAAAGGTCGGACTGTTGCAATGACCGGAGCGGGTCCGTGGCACCTCAGGGAACCGTCGATCGAGCAGGAACACCGTTTCCAGCGCGCGATCACCCTGCACTCCCTCACTGACGCTTGGATCCGCGAGTTGAATGGAAGACAGGATCGCCCCTTCGCTATCGAGCGGATCTCCCGGATCACACTGAACCAAAACCTCTGGCTCTTCGAAAAGAAGCGGCTCGACGATCTGCCTCTCGATCTTGGCAAGCTCGTGGGCGCACAAGACATCGAGGACTTTCTCTATGAGCTCGAGACCACGATTCAGGTGATCCAGATCTCCACCCTCGAGAACGCCGCTCAAGCGATCACCCAGACCCAGGAACTGAAGAGCGTTCTCCAGAAGGCTTCCTGGAACCATGGTAAACTCCGCGCCGAGGTGATCTGGAAGGGCGGCTGGATGGAAGATACCGGAACCGCGTTCCATGCCTTCTTAGAAGGTTGCCCCTTCACGCCCGGGTCGTTCCTGGCTGAGCGGAGCTCGAAATCGGAATTCACCTTCCTCTGGACCCAACCTCCGGGTCGAGTCAGGATGCTCAAGGATTCACCCTGCGTTCACCTGATGGAAAGCCTTTTTGAAGAGTGGATCCGGGGCTACTTTTACACGCTCGGAAGGTCACTCCGACTCGAAACCCGCGCTCTGGATCTGCCTTCGGGCCGGGCGATCCGCTTCACCCTTCTTTCGTCTTCGTGATCCAGCGATAGATCGTTCGCTCCGCGACGCCGAGCAAACGTGCCGCTTCGGCGCGATCTCCGCCGCTTGCCTCGAGTGCCCGACGGAACATGAGGTCTTCCATCTCCTTCAGACTCATCCCGAGGGGAATCACGATTTTGCCTGAAGAATCCTGTCCGGGACTGGCTCGACTTACGAGATGCGGAGGCAGGTCATTGCAAGCAATCAAGCCTCCCTGATTGAGCACCACCGCACGTTCGAGAGCATTCGACAGTTCGCGGACATTTCCGGGCCAATGATGCCCGAGCAACAGGGCTTGGGCTTCGGTGTCGATTCCCCGGATAGGTTTAGCGTGGACTTTCGAAAAACGTTGCAGAAAGTACTGCGTGAGCTCCGGTATGTCCTCCATCCGGTCACGTAAAGCCGGAAGAGCGAGAGTCATGACATCGAGCCTGTAATACAAATCCTGCCGGAAACGGCCTTCCTGAACCAGTTTACCCAGATTCTGGTGGGTCGCTGCGATGACCCGCACCTCCACCTTGCGCTCGGAATTGGATCCGAGCCTGCGGACCTGCTGTTCCTCGAGCACCCGCAAAAGCTTGGGTTGCAAGGACAGGGGCATATCCCCGATCTCATCGAGGAGAAGCGTTCCTCCGTGGGCGGACTCGATCAATCCCGTTTTGGCCCGACCCGCACCGGTGAATGCACCCGCCTCGAACCCGAACAACTCACTTTCAATCAGCTCGGCGGGTATGGCTGCGCAATTCAATGCTACAAACGGCCCTTTTGCACAGGGGCTCCTCTCATGAATCAAACGGGCGACCTGCTCCTTGCCGGTTCCGCTTTCTCCGGTCAGGAGAACCGAGGCTTCCGTCCGGGCAATCTGTTCGATCAACATCCGGAGCTCCGCCATCACTCGCGAGGAACCGACGAGACTGTTCGCAGCGGAGCCGCTCACGTGGGGCGGACGGACACGCTTGCCGATTTGTTCCACCCCGTCTAAGAGCGCCTGACGCTTGAAAGGCTTTTCAAGAAAATCAACGGCGCCGAGCTTCATGGCCCAAACCGCATCCTGCCACCCTGCGTGCGCGGTCATGACGATGAAAGGAATCCGGTGCCCTCGCTTGCTACACGCCTCCATGAACTCCATTCCGCTCATGCCGGGCATCCGGACATCGGTGACAATGAGGTCGGGTTTCACGGACTCGATCATGCCGAGTGCCTGAACCCCCGATTCGGCTTGCACCACTTCATGACCGGAAAAGCTGAGGATTTTTCCGGTAGATTGGAGCGCCTCATGATCATCGTCGACCAACAGGACTTTGAGACTCATGCCTTGGCCTCCGGAGTCCGCACCAACCCGGCCTGATCGAGCGGCAACTCACCCTCGAACGAGGCACCCCGATCGTGCCCGCGGGCCAGATGGAAATCACCCCCGAGATCGGTGAAAACTTTTTTAACAAACGAAAGTCCGAGTCCGGTCCCTTGGGCCTTGGTGGTGTAAAACGGTTTGAACAAGTGCTGGCGAACCTCTTCGGGGATTCCGGGACCCGTATCGCTGAACCCGAGCAGCACTCCACCCCGGCCGGAAGGCTCGAGCAGGATCGAAATTCCCCTTGATCCGGGAGGAGATTTTTCGAGCGCTTGAAGCGAGTTACGGATCAAATTGCCGAGGGCATACTCGAGGAGTTCAGAGTCAGCGAGCACACGGGCACCGTTCGAGAACCCGGCATCAAAGTGCCAGGTTACTTTGACTTTCATGGACTCGAAAGCATTGGCATAGGTCGCCAGAGCGGACTCTACCACCTCTTTGAGATCCACACTCTTCCGGACACCGGGAGTCAGGCGAGTGAGCTTCAGATAATTCTGGATGATCTTTTGGAGACGCTCGACACTGCCTTCGATGGAGTTCAGTGACTGCCTGAGTGCGATATGGTTTTTCGAGCCTGTCGATTCAACCGAAGCCAGAACCGCCAAGGCATGCTCGGCTTCGAGCCCGATCGAATGGAGTGGATTCCCGACCTCATGCGCAACCTGGGCGGACATCCGGCCGACAGCGGCCAGGTGTTCAGCTTGCTGCAGTCTCCGCTCGAGTTCGCCCATCTCCATCAGAGTCTTGTTTTGCTCTTCGAGTCGGGCCTTCTGGTATTCGATCATTTTCTCACGCTCGATGAGAGTGGTCGCCATCTGATGGAATTCACGCGCGAGCGCACTCACCTCGTCCGTCTGATGCAGGGAGGCAGCTGGAATACCCGCGCGGGTTTGTTCATCAAGACTTCCCTGATCGACAATGCGCCGGACAATGCCGCGCAAGTGCGCAATGGGACGCAGGGCCCGCTCTCCCATCCAGATCATCGTCAAGGCCGAAGCGATCACCACCAGCACCAGAATCCGGAGGGCGGCCCGGAGATTCTGAACATGGTCCTGGGCTTCACGGAATGCACTCCGGGTCTCTTGGTCGATCTCACGCTTGGCCCACTCGACCTCTTTCACGAGCATCTCGATGGTCTTGAGCCACTCGGGATACAGCTCGCCGGCCCGCTCCATACGTTTTTCCTGGAGGTCGAGGAAAAGTGACTCGGCGAGACTCGAAAGACTCCCATTCAAACGGTTCAGACGCTGATGCCAGTCTTTCCATGGGGTCGAAAAAAGATATTCGGGCTTGATCCGCTCCAAAGTAGTGCGATGGACCTCCAAGGCCCAGTGCGGTATGCGCCTGGGCTTCCAGCGCGGATCGCTCCAGTGTGAGAACCCGAGACTCCGGTCGAGTTCGCGTCCCAGAAGTTCGGTATCGGAGGCCAAACGGGTCAGCTCCCGTTGCATGGGAACCGAGCGGAGATTGATTTCAGTGAGTCGCTGATTGACCCGCTGGGTGATGACAAAGCTCACCCCGACTCCGGCGAGACTCACCAGCATCAGAAAGGACAGGAATGCGAAGACTTTGGATCGCAAACTTTGAAGCACTTTTCCCCCGCAGGCTCAGGCTAGCACGGCCCGATCCCTCCCACAAACCCCCGAATACCGGCAGCGTTTACAATCTTCCGGGTCGGCGGGTCGCGCACTGAAGTCCCCCGCTTTCAACCTCTCGATCAGGGTCGTGACCTTTCGGTCCATCTCGGACCAGACCTCGGCCGGATCGGCCCGCACGAGCGAGCCGCTGATACTCCGGGCGGTCGAAACCGGGAAAGGTGCCGGGTCGCTTTTTTTGCT
>CANHQK010000043.1 GCA_947462765.1 Bdellovibrionales bacterium | reverse complement strand
TTCCCCCACGCCCCATCGGCGACTGGTTCGAAAAGTGAGACCGTGATAAGCTCCCCAAACGATGTCAGTTCTTCTCAGTGTCCATGAGCTCAAGTTCGCCTTTGCCCACCGGGTCCTTTTCGAAGGGCTGACTTTCAGTGTTTCTACAGGTGAGAAGATCGCGTTGATCGGCCAGAATGGTGCGGGCAAGTCCACGCTCATGAAAATCATCGCCGGCCTCATGGATCCCGATTCAGGGTCAGTCACCCGGAGTCGTGGCCTCAAGATCGGATACTTGCCGCAGACCCCCGATCTCGATGAGAACTTGAGCGCACGAGATGCCGTCTATCAGGGGGTCGCCAGCGAGGAAGACTGGAGCGGAATCAGTGCGGCCGAGGAGGCCATGTCGAGACTCTCGATACCGGTCGAGACGCGCGTTTCGTCTTTGTCGGGCGGATGGAAAAAGAAGGTCGCCCTGGCGCGTGAGCTTGCGCGTTCGCCGGATGTGCTTCTTCTCGACGAGCCCACCAACCATCTTGATGTGGAGAGCATCCTTTGGCTCGAGGATTTTGTGCGCGAGTCTCCCCTTTGTGTGATCACCATTTCTCACGATCGGGCCTTTTTAAATCGGGTTACGCGAAGGACGGTCGAGGTCGATCGCCGGAATCCGGGGGGGATCCTGAGCGTCGAAGGCAATCTCGATCGGTTTTTCCAGGTCAAAGAGGAATACCTCGAGGCCCAGGCCGCGCGCGAGGAGTCGCTCAAGAATGTCCTCCGCCGTGAGATCGAGTGGCTGAAGCGCGGAGCGAAGGCCCGGACCACCAAGCAAAAAGCTCGGATCGATCGAGCCGAGGATCTCAAGGTGGAGGTGCAGGATCTCGGACAAAAAAACCGACAGGGTTCAGTGAAGCTAGAATTCGAAAGCTCCGGGCGTGGACCGAAAAAGCTCCTCGAGATGAAGAGCATCGGAAAAACCTATGCAGAGCGAACGATTTTTTCTGACTTCTCTTTGCTCATCACTCCGGAAACGCGGCTCGGACTCATGGGTAAGAACGGGGCGGGGAAGTCCACTCTGATCCGGATGATTGCCGGAGTCGAGGAGGCCGATCGGGGTGAGATCCGCCGGGCAGACCGCCTCGAGGTGCTCTATTTCGAGCAAAATCGCGAAACTCTCGATCCCGGTATTTCGGTCCTTCGGACTGTGTGCCCTTCCGGTGAGACGGTCGAATTCCAGGGCCGGAAGATGCACGTGAGGTCCTATCTCGATCGCTTCTTGTTCAGTGGGGGCGCGGTCGATGTGATGGTCGAAAAACTCTCGGGCGGTGAGCAAGCTCGATTGCTTCTGGCCCGAATGATGCTCAGGCCAGGAAATTTGCTCATCCTCGATGAACCCACGAATGACCTTGATCTCCAAACCTTGGATGTGCTCGAGGATTGTCTGAGGGAGTTCCCGGGTGCGGTGATTCTGGTGAGCCACGACCGTTCCTTCATGAGTGCTGTTTGTGATGACATCCTCGCGCTGCCTGAGAATGTTCGGTTCTCAGACGTGTTTCAGTGGGAAGAGTGGTTCAAGCGGGAACAAAAGCGGGCTCTGGACTTGGCGCGTGGCAAGTCCCAGGATTCTGTCGTGATGCAACCTAAGCTCGAGCGCCGCAGGCTCAGCTACAAGGAACAGCTCGAGTTCGACCGCATGGAAGAAACGATTCTCGAGAAGGAGACCGAGCTCGGTTCCCTCGAGGCCCACTCCGCCCGGCCTGAAATCGTGAGTAATTCAGTCGAGCTTTTAAAAACAACCGAACGGATGGGAGAGCTTCAGGCCGAAATCGAGCGACTTTATGCCCGATGGGCCGAACTCGAAGAAAAAGGCGGAGCAAAACGGTCCTGAACCGGATCAATTTCTTGTCCTGGCCCCTTTACAAACTCATGTTCGGTGCCCATTCCAGTCGGCATGAAACGCTTGCTCCGGAATCCAATGTTTTTTGCTTCTTTGGCGGTCCTCTGTGCATTCGGATTGGGCTTCGGGCTCGCCAGGCAGGAGTCCGGCCCACTCGTTGAGCCCCTCGGCCTGGTGAAGCATGCTTCATCCGTCGCTTACGCCCAAACCTTGGAACGGGGCTATGCCGATCTGGCAAAAAAAGTGATGCCCGGGGTGGTCAATATCTCGACCTATGTCCGGCCGAAAATGATGGGTCCTCAGTTCGGACAACAGTTCGGTCAGATGGGGCCCGGAGGGCGAGGAGATCTGTTCCAGAAGTTCTTTGAGGATTTCTTCGGTGGGCGGATGCCCATGCCGCGGGACATGAGGCCCCAAGATGAGGATGAGTCAGAGCCTCAACCCAAGGGGAAGGGGGGGCGGAAGGTCCAGATGGCTCTCGGGACGGGATTCATCATTGATGAAAAAGAAGGTCTGATTCTTACGAATCACCATGTGATCCAGGGGTCGGAGGAGGTGCGGGTCCAATTCAAGGAGGATGACTCCGAACATGCACCGGCGGAAGTGATCGGGCGTGACCCGGAGTTGGATGTTGCTTTGCTGAAAGTGAAAAACGGCAAGCTCACGGCTTTGCCTCTCGGTGATTCTGACCAGGTCGAGGTCGGCGAATATGTGCTCGCGGTCGGGAATCCGCTCGGGTACGGCCACACCGTTTCTCACGGAATTCTTTCGGCCAAGGGCCGGATCAATCCTGAGTTCCGCATGGGGAAGTACTTGCAAACCGATGCTTCCATCAATCCGGGGAATTCGGGTGGGCCGCTTCTCAACATGAAAGGCGAAGTGATCGGGATCAACAATGCCATTGATGCCCGGGCCCAGGGAATCGGGTTCGCCATTCCCATCAATCTCGTCAAATCCATTCTCGGACAATTGAAATCGAAGGGCTCGGTTTCGCGCGGATTTCTAGGAGTGAGTGTGGGAGATCTCACTCCCGAGCTTGCGGAGCAAATGAAGATCAATCCTAAAGTCAGGGGGGTCGTCATTTCCGATCTCACACCCGGTGCGCCTGCCATGGGTGCCGGCTTGCGTCCGTACGATGTGATCATCTCGGTGAATGGAGAAAAAGTCGAGAGTGCCCAAGATCTCACCGCGAAGATCACCTCGATTGCGGTAGGGGATAAAGCGAAGATCGCATTCTTGAGAGGGGGCAAAGAACAGCAGGTCACCGTCCAGGTGTCGGAACGGCCTCTTTTGGGGCAGGATGGCGGGGGGAAACCTGGGAAGGGATCCAAGCCCGCCCGTTCCACCTACGAAGAGCTCGGGTTCCGCGTCGGTGAGGTGACTCCTGCGAACTCTCGCCAATACGGTATCCCAGCCGAAGCCCTGAAGGGCAAAGCTCGCGTCGTCGTCACGGACCTAGAGTATGGAAAGCCTGCTGCTGAATCGGGATTGGCACGAGGAGATCTGATCCTGGATATCGCAGGCGAAGCAGTGGAGAACGTGGCCGATCTGGATCGGATCCTGAAGCGCCTGAAAGACAAGTCAGTGATGATGCGGGTGAAGCGCTTCGATATGGCCGGGAACGAGTTTGTTGTTCTTGTTGTCTTGTCGCGTTAATTGACGCTCTTGTTCGGGGAGTCGGGTGGGTCCAGACAGTCAAATCAATGTGGTTGACCCTGAAAGCCTTCTGTTTTTACACTCATCGTAAATAGTAATTTCCGCTTCAGGAGGAAGCCCCCCATGAACAAGCATTCGGAGTTCAGGAGATTCATGTTTCTGGTATTGATCGTGGCTGGTGTCGCCATGGCTCCTGCCCGGGCGGGACATGGTTCTCTCACCAAGGGGAAAATCAAAACGAGCTTCTGCTACGGGTTGAAGAAGTAGTCCCGCTTCCCTTTGGAATGTTTCGTCCATCGCCGGGCTTATTGGCTTGTGGGTTTCTTTTGCTGGTGTGGATCACACCTGCCTCGCACGCGGCTTCTCATTTGGGATTATTTGGCGGGATTCATGGGGGGCCGATCACGCACTTCAGTAATGGATCGATCTCGGACCCCGTGAAAGAGGGAGTCATCGGACTGAGTCATGGTCTCCAAGGCGGATTGGATTTTGGCTCAGGTCCATTATGGATGCAACTGATCTATATGGTGAGCAACACCCGCGTGACGGACTATCGGGCCACCGGGAGCGTGAAACCCGTTCTTAGTCTTGTGAACCGGGTTCTGACCGTGCCGCTCATGTACGCCATGAATAGAAACGACTTCACCTTCGGGGTCGGAGCGTATTACTCGCACCCGCTGTCTAACGATTCGCAACGGGATCACGGGATGGTCCTGGCTGCCAGGAGGAAACTTGGACGGAAGTTTTTTCTCGGACTTGATTGGCTCGGTGGCTTCCGCGAGCAGGCGCAGGGTGGAAATAACCTGCATTTTTTGCTGAATCTCGGTTACAGCTTGAAGTGATGGTTAAATCCTGAAAATTTATTTCTTTGGGATAAGCAATCTACTCGGGGCGGGAGTTGATTGATTGTCGAGGATAACCTGCTTCTGATTCTCTTCAACTACACATCGGACTACCAGACTTTGAAAGCATCTGGCGCTGCCTTCGATCATCCATACTTGTTTGGTCAAGGGTTTGATCTTCGAATGGCGACACTCGGAAGTCCCTGGCAAGGGGCCGGGACAAGTAACAAGACGGGTCAAAATTTCATTTAGATCAGGAATCTTATTCGAGACTCGTGAATGAGCGCAGGCCGCGCCTAAAGATGCAATCACTGCTATACGGATCATCTGCTGAATGGTGCTTGTCATGGAAAGGTCACACTCAGGCCTTTTGGGGGTGCGATATAGGTCAGGGAACCGTGCGCATTGCTCGCTTTGCCTGATGTTGACTTCCCGACCAGTGACGGCACAGAAGTTCCTCCGCTTTTGATCGCATCGATCGCATCACTGTAGGTGAAGTTCGGATTGTAGGAAAATAGCATTCCAGCTAATCCGGCAACGTGTGGTGCTGCCATCGAAGTGCCAGGAATAACATTGTAGGTTGTATTGTTAAGGGTCAATGTTGTGAACGAAAAGGACGAGATGTTCACGCCGAAGTCGGTATTGGAATTATCGCTCAACAACAAGAAGCCGACAGTGGTATTGGCACCGACAAACGAGGTTAAATCGTACGATTGAGGAATACGATATCCACTCGTTGTGCCAGTAACGGCGTCGATCAAAGTGCCACTAGGAATCGGATCCCCAGACCCGTTTCTTACGTACAGACCCCAAAAGTCATAGTCTAGCTCAAGGTCATACATCAATGAAAATTCGAGAACAGCACTTGATGCACCACTTAAGCTGAAACTTTTCCAGAAACGGTCGTCGGTGCTATTGACGTATCTCGCGCTTGACCTGTTGTAGGCAGTTGGATTGACAAGGCAAGCAACGGGCGAGCCAAAATTAAGATTTTTATACCCCCAACCAGTTGAAGTGCTACTGTTACCGGACCAGCCACTGGTGAGACTGTCTATGATAGTCGACTGAGCGCCTGGCCAGGTGCTTAGTATGTTCACTCCTGGGGCGCCAATATCGACACTAGTACTGCCATAATTAGAGAATGAAGCTAATTGAAATGCCTGATCCAGTGCTGCCACGCAAACCACATTATCCAGGTTGTATCCACATGGGTATGAGATGGGTGTTGCGCTAGCATCAACGTTTTCACCGTCGTTCCCGGCTGCAGCCACTACCATGACCCCACTGGTTCTGGCATTGTTGATGGCCGTGAATTGAGCAGCACTGTACTGGGAGCCGCCCAGGCTCATATTAATTACTTTTGCCCCTTGAGCCACAGCAAAATCGATTCCTTGTATGATGTTTGAGGTAGGTCCGCTACCCGTGGCGTCCAATACACGAATGGCCATAATACGAGCGGTCCAGCAAACCCCTGTACCGCCCAAGGAGTTGTTTCCAACTGCTCCAATTGTTCCGGCAACATGGGTTCCATGACCGTTGAGATCCATAGGATCAGAATCGTTCCCGACAAAGTCAAACCCATGCTTTGGGTAGGTGACGCCACCATTCCACATGTTTGCTGCTAGATCCTGATGATTGTAATTAACCCCTGTGTCGATGACTGCAATGATGGTCGAATTGCAATTGGTTGTGTAGTTCCAGGCTGACTCCAGACCCATGTCTTTTCCGGCGATTCCTGGGTTGTTTGTCGAGGTAGGTGAGTCCGGCCCATTCGGTTGTCCAATGCTTTGTCCAGTGTTTCGCAGTCCCCAGTGTTGCGAGAATGATGGGTCATTAGGCAAGAGATAAGCTTTTTGAATATAATTAGGCTCTGCGAACTCTACCCGAGGGTCAGCTAAGAGCGTGTTTATAGCCTCATTCACCGTTGTATCGGGCTTCAATTTAATTCGGCTGATGCCCGACTTCCCCAGTGTTTCTTCGTTGATTCCGCCTGCTCTTTGATAGCTGTTTCTACGCACAGTTTGGCTGGTCTCTTTTCTGAATCCTACGAGAATTTCCCCGGGCACAAATGTAGGGGAATCCTTGGCAAAAGCTATCCAGCCATGGAGATTCATTTGAATGGCCAATACTAGAATGATCGAGAGTGACTTTTTCATGGTACCTCTACTGTGAGTTCTTGGGATGGCTCGCTGGACGCTCCGGCTGTTGCTCCTGTTGGAACGAGTGCCGAATATGCAATGACTTTTACATAATACCTTTGTCCGCGGCTGAGGTTGGCGATATTAGCTGAGTTGGGTGTTTGGATTCCGCTCACGTAGGGAACATCTACGTAGGTGGATCCGTTTGGGGTGAAATTTTGAGTAGTTGAGTAGTACACCCGATATCCGCCCCCTGCTTGATTGACAGCTTTTTCTTTGTTGGGTGTCCAGCTGATTGAGGCAGTTCTGGTGCTTGTTGGAGTAGGGGTTGGGGTAGGTGTTGAGTTAATCATGGATGGTGGAGTGGTTGAAGAGGTAATAGTTGGGATCTCTGTATCACCGCCACATGATGTAAGTAGACATGTTCCAGCCAAGAGAGAATAAGCCAGCGCCCAGTTTAGTCTATTTCTGTTCGCCATAGTTACCTACCGGTATTAGTTTCTTCATGGGTGTACCCAGGGAGTCCATCTTCTTCAGGTATGCTTGCATTCGTTCTTGGTTTTTGTTGTAGATGCCAGAAGTGAGCCGAGCCCCAAGCTCAGACTGGTGTACTCCTGGTGTAAGTTTTTCAATCTCCGCTGCAAGTATTGATTTCGTCTGTAGAAAAAGGGAGAGAATGATTATTGTTAGCATTTGTGGCTCCTTAAAGTGCACCTTGGGTGGTGAGAGTGAGATAAGAAACGTTTACCGATGGATACGTAGAGTCTGTTCCGCTGTTCCAGACGATTTTGATGTCATAATTGGCTGGTATAATGTCGTAAAAATGGATGGAGCCACCGGGTGCAATGCTGCTTGAAATTTGGTTTGGACCCCATGTAGTTGAGGTGGTAGGCGAGATGTAAACTCCGAGAATCGTTCTCGTGGATGAATTATTGTTCACCTTAATTGAACCCGAATATGCACTTGGAGTGGATGTAATGGAGTAAGTCTGCCCGGCACTCAGTGTCATGTTGGAGACATATCCAAAGTAGATGCTGAAGGCCCCTGCAATGACGGCCTGACCATCGTAAACACCTGGCGTGTATCCTGAGAATGTTTGACTCGCGCCATCAGCTAGGGAGGTAGAGAGAAGGTTATCGCCCCAAGAACTTGCTGAGTCCGGGGCAATGTAAGCGAGTGAAATGGGTAAGCCCGTTTGATTGGACAGTTGGAAAGATCCTGTCGTAGTCGGGGAAGTTGGAGTAGTGCCGCCTCCTGATGCTGCTGATGCTACTGGGTCATCACCACCGCAGCCGAATAATCCGAGTGATAAGGAGTAAAGCATCAAAATGGTTAGACTTTTCTTGGCTTGTCGCATACGCCCTCCAGTGTTCGAGGACCTATCGGATCTACTCTGGCAAAACTGAAATATATTTCTACACAGTAGAAATATATGTCGTCTAAACCTTTTCCTTGGCTTGGCCCTAAACTGGCTATCAAGGACGTGCATGAATTTAGCGAAGCGCTTTGCCAAAAATCTAAAAGCTTTGCGATTGGCCAGGGGGCTATCGCAGAAAGAGCTCTCTGACGCTACAGGACTCACGATCCGGTACATTTCCAAGCTTGAGAATTCCGATCCCAACGTGACCTTGAATGTGGTGGAGAAGGCTTCAAAGGCACTTAATTGCACTATTTTTGACCTACTGGGTGAGTCGGCTCATTCAGGAATTGGAATTGACCCGAAAGACATAGACCGAGTCATTCGGACCCTGGAATCCATCCGCTCTCGGACCAGTTGAGCGCGGTGCGCTTTTTGCACCCTGCTAGAATGTGAAGTCAGAACATCGCGCCATTTATTCGGACCAAATCTTATCCTTGAACTCAGCTTGTGGGGCAATTCTGGAATTGATAGGCAAGGAGGGGACGCCCACGTCTCAAAATTCAATGATTTGGGCTACAGACGAACTCAAGCGCCTCATGATCCGCCGGGCAGCACTGGACCTTGTTTTCATTGAACTCGAATGTGGGTACTCCTGGGAAGATCCGGAAACCGAACTCGAGGAGGAACTTCGGGCTAAGAAACTCTTCTCGTCCGGATCGCGGCTTTGAGCTGCTGGATCGAGTGAATCAAATCTTCCGTGATCGGCTGGTTCAAGTCGACGATCAGGTAGCCGAGCTCGCGGTCCGTGTGGAGTGACTGGGCCTGAATGTTTGCGCCATATTCCGAAAGAATCCGGTTGATGTCTTTCAAGACGCCCTTCACATTCTGGTGCACGTTGGTGAGGCGCGTATTACCCCGGTCGAGCGGGATGTCCACCTGCGGGAAGTTCACCGACCGAAGGGTGGATCCGGTTTGCACAAAACGGATCAAGGTCGAGGCAACCTCGCGGCCGATGTTCACTTGAGCTTCTTCGGTGGCACCACCGATGTGCGGGGTCAGGATCACGTTCTCAACTCCCATGAGCGGCGAAGGATAGCCTTTCATGTTGTTCTCGGGTTCTTCGGGGAACACATCGAGTGCACAGCCGCCGAGCTTCTTTGAGCGGATCGCCGATTCGAGTGCGGGGATCTCGACTACGTCTCCCCGTGAGGCATTGATGAGACAGGCCCCTTCCTTCATCTGAGAAAGCTCTGTTTCGCCGATCATGTTGCGAGTCGCCTCGGTTGCCGGGACATGGAGGGTCACAAAATCGGATCCGTTCAGGACCTCCTCGAGCGTGGACATGGGCTTCGCATTACCGAGCGGTAGTTTCGAAACGATGTCATAAAAAATCACGCGCATCCCGAAGGCCTCGGCCAGATAACTCACCTGGGTGCCGATGTTGCCATAGCCCACGATTCCGAGAGTCTTACCCCGGACCTCGTAGCATTGGGCCGAGCTCTTGTTCCAAATGCCTTGGTGCATCTCGTTGTTCCGGGTGCCGAGCTTACGCGAAAGCATGACAATTTCCGCCAGGACCATCTCGGCTACACTCCGGGTGTTGCTGAACGGGGCGTTGAATACTACCACGCCGTTGTCGCGTGCTGCTTTGAGATCCACCTGGTTGGTGCCTACACAAAAGCATCCCACCGTAGAAACGCTCTTGGCGGCCTCGAAGACCTTCCGGGTCAAGTAGGTCTTGCTTCGGATGCCGAGCACATCGTATCCGGGGAGCTTGGCGATCAATTCGTCTTCGGTCAGGGCGCCTTTCAGGGTATCGACCTGGAAGCCGTCTTTCAAAAAGAGATCGCGAGCCAAAGGATGGATATTCTCAAGAAGGAGGACTTTCTGCATGCCCCCCATCCTAGCAGGAACGGGCCCGTTCTGCTAGGATCAGGTCGTGGCCGTTTTCACCGATAAAAAATTCCGACTCGCCGAGACGTTCCAGCCGACCGGGGATCAACCCCAGGCCATTGAGGAACTCGTCGGGGGTTTGAATTCGGGTGAAAAGTCCCAGGTTTTGCTCGGAGTCACCGGTTCCGGTAAGACCTTCACCATGGCGAATGTCATTGCCCGGGTCAACCGCCCGACTTTGATTCTCTGCCACAACAAAACCCTTGCGGCTCAGCTGTATTCGGAGTTCAAGGAGTTCTTTCCAGACAACGCCGTCGAGTACTTTGTCAGCTACTACGACTATTATCAGCCCGAGGCCTACATCCCTGGCACCGACACCTACATCGAAAAAGACGCACAGATCAACGACGAGATCGACAAGCTCCGGCACTCGGCTACGCGCTCCCTCCTCGAGCGGGACGACGTGATCATTGTCTCTTCTGTTTCCTGTATCTACGGTCTCGGAAGCCCGGAGGCTTACGAGGGCTTGATCCTCTATCTCGAAACCGGCAAGGAATACAAACGCCAGGAGGTTCTGAAAAAACTCCTCGAGATCCAATACAAGCGGAACGATATCGACTTTCACCGGGGGACCTTCCGGGTCCGGGGAGAAGTCGTCGAGATCTATCCGGCCTATGAGGAGGATGTGGCCATCCGGCTCGAGTTTTTCGGAGACGAACTCGAGGGAATCTCTACCTTCGATCCTTTGCGTGGGGTCAGGCTTGACCGGATCCCGCGGGTCACCGTTTATCCCGCCAGTCACTATGTGACCACCCTCGATAACCGGAAGCGGGCCATGGATTCGATTCGTGAGGAGTTGCAAGAACGTCTCATCGAGCTGAAAAGTCAGAACAAGCTGCTCGAGGCTCAGCGTCTGGCTCAGCGGACGCAATTCGATCTCGAAATGATGGAACAGGTGGGTTTCTGCCAGGGAATCGAGAACTACTCCCGACACCTGACCGGACGAAAACCCGGTGAACCTCCCCCGACCCTCATGGACTACTTCCCGAAAAACTGGGTCTGTTTCATCGATGAGAGCCATGTCACGGTATCGCAGATCGGCGGTATGTACCGGGGGGACCGGGCCCGGAAGATGAATCTGGTCGAGCACGGATTCCGGCTGCCGTCCGCCCTCGACAACCGGCCACTCAATTTCGAGGAGTGGGAAAAAATCCTCGGTCAATGTGTCTACGTTTCCGCAACTCCCGGAAAGTACGAGCTCGATCTCACCGAGGGCAAATTTGCCCAACAGGTGATTCGTCCCACGGGGCTCCTGGATCCGATTGTGGAAGTGCGCGGAGCCCGGCAACAGGTCGATGACCTCTTGGCTGAGATCCAAAAGAGGGTTGCCCGGAATGAGCGTGTGCTGGTCACGACGCTGACCAAGAAGCTTGCCGAGGATCTGACCAAGTACTACACCGAGAAGAAAATCAAAGTGAAGTACCTGCATTCGGACATCGAGACGCTCGAACGAGTCGAGATCCTTAGGGATCTGCGTCTGGGGACCTTTGATGTGTTGGTCGGAATCAATTTGTTAAGAGAGGGCCTCGATTTGCCCGAGGTTTCCCTGGTGGCCATTCTGGATGCCGATAAAGAAGGGTTCTTGCGTTCCGAACGCTCCTTGATTCAGACCATCGGTCGGGCGGCTCGGAACGAGAACGGTTTTGTGATCTTGTATGCCGATAAAGTCACCGCGAGCATGAAGATCGCGATCGACGAAACCAAACGAAGAAGAACAATCCAGGAAGAGCACAATCGTGTGCATGGCATCACTCCCGCCACCATCAAGAAGAAAATCGCCGAGCGGATCGACACCGGCAGTGATTCCGAGCCCGGGCAGGGTCGTTTGTCATCGACCGCAGGCAGACTCCGTGGGACTCAGATGGCTTTACCCATGCTCGATTACGTTGATGAGTTCTCGAAAATCGAGCGCATCAAGGAACTGCTCGGCCCGCGGTTTGTGAGCGTCGAGAAATTGAAATCGACCTTGAACAAACTCGAGAACGAGATGAAAACCTCGGCACAGAATCTCGAATTTGAGAAAGCGGCCGAACTCCGGGATGTGATCCGTCAGGTCCGGGCGCTCAGCCTTGATCTTTGACCAGTTCCCAAGCCTCACGGATGGCTCGCTTGGCATCGAGCTCCCCGGCAACCTTTGCGCCACCGATGATCCGATAAGGGATCTTGGCGTCTTCGCAGATTTTGACCAATCCGTTTTCGGATTCTTGTCCGGCACAGATGAAGACCTGTTGGGCCGGGATCAATTTCGATTTCCCGTCTTTAAACCGGACCTTCACGCCTTCGGTAGTGATTTCCTCGTACTCGAGGTGGTTCAAATAACGAACTCCTGACCTTTTCAAGTCCAGACGGTGAATCCATCCCGTGGTCTTCCCGAGACCGCGGCCCATTCCGCCCTGGCTCCGCTGAAGAAGAGTGATGGAGAGACGGGTGCGTTTCGGCTTGAAGCCGGGAACGAGACCGCTCCGTGCATTGGGATCGATTCCCCAATGGTTGAAGAAAGCATTCGGATCATAATCGATTGCATCTTCCCGGTGGAGCAGGAAGGTTGCCACATCGACTCCAATCCCGCCCGCACCGATGATCACCATGATGTGTTTGGGCGTCACTTTTCCGTTCAGGAGGTCCTGATAAGAATGCACGTGGGGTAGATCGATTCCCGGAATCGACGGTTTCCGGGGTTTGACTCCCGTAGCGATCACGATTTCGTCGAAGCCTTTGATCTCGAACGCGCTTCGGATTTCGCGACCGAGCGAGATCTTTCCGCCCAGGCGTTTGATCTCGTTTTCCCAGTGTTCAATACTGGAAAGGTACTCGGCTTTTCCAGGAACCTTTGAGGCCAGCAGGAATTGCCCACCGAGGGTCGGGCCACGCTCGTAAACGGTGACCTGGTGTCCTTGGCGGAGCAACATCAAGGCAGCATTGAGGCCTGCGGGCCCAGCTCCGACCACGGCTATTTTTTTCGAATTTGCCGTGCGGCTGATCGACCAATCCTTCTCCTCGCAAGCAGCAGGGTTGACGAGACAGGAAGCCTTTTTGCCTTCAAAGATATGGTCGAGGCAGGCTTGGTTGCAGGCGATGCACGGATTGATCTGCTCGGGCCGGCCCTCTTGGGTCTTCAGTACGAAGTGTGAATCCGCCAGAAGGGGTCTCGCCATGGAAATCAGATCCGCGTAGCCGTGCTGAAGCACTTCCTCGGCGGTGATCGGGTCATTGATCCGGTTCACGGCGATGATCGGCATCCGCACCTGGGAGCGGAGTTTGGCTGTGATGCTGGTGAAGGCCCCTTTCGGTACAACAGAAGCAATGGTCGGAATTCTGGCTTCATGCCAACCGATTCCCGAGTTGAGAATGGTCACGCCCGCGCGGCGAAGTTCTTTGGCGAACTCCACCACTTCTTCAAATGTCGAGCCTTTCTCCACCAGGTCCAAAATCGAGATCCTGAAGATGATGATGAAGTCCGTACCGGTCGCTTTCCGAACCGCCTTAACGATTTCGAGTGCGAAGCGCATCCGGTTCTCGAAACTTCCGCCCCACTCATCTTTACGTTGATTGGTCCGTTCGCAGAGGAATTGATGAATCAAGTATCCTTCTGATCCCATGATTTCGACTCCATCGTACCCAGCGGTTCGCGCGTTTGCAGCGGCTCGAGCGAAATCCTTGATCGTGGATCTGACGAGGAATCCAGGCATGGCAAACGGGGTGAAGGGAGTGATGGGCGACTTGATCCGGGAAGGTGCGACCGAGAAAGGATGAAACGCGTAGCGGCCTGCGTGGAGGAGTTGCAAGCAGATCTTCGACCCCGCATCGTGTACGGCGCGGGTCATGCTTTGATGGGCGCGAGCCATCGATGTCGACTGAAACGATCCTGCCCTCGGAGTCAGTCTTCCGAGACGGTTCGGGGAATATCCGCCCGTGATGATCAAGCCGACGCCACCTTTGGCGCGCTCTACGAAATATTCGGTGAGAGCCGGCAGGTCTTGGAGTCGGTCTTCGAGTCCGGTGTGCATGGAGCCCATGACAAAACGGTTCTTGAGTTCCGTAAAACCCAGGGGGAGCGGTTGAAAGAGTTTCATGCTTGAAACTCTAGCGTTTTTTTCCCTCCTCCGATACCCTTTTGCCTGATGAAATCAGCATCTTTTTTGACGGTTCTGTTTTGCGGCCTCCTCTTGCTTTCCGAGGCATCACTCGGCGCGACATTCAAGTTCCGGATCGGGGCCGAACCGGCCACCTTTGACTGGCATCTGGCCAGCACCGCGATCGAAACCCCCCTCATGATGAACCTTATGGAGGGTCTGAGTGAGGTCGACTCCAACTTGAAGCCGAAGCCCTGCTTGGCGGAGAAGATGGCCGTCTCGACTGACCAAAAAACCTACACCTTCACCCTGCGCAAAGGGGTGAAATGGTCCGATGGAACACCGCTTAAGGCCCAGGACTTTGTCGAGGGGTGGAGGCGTCTCCTCACTCCGGCAACCGGAGCCCCGTATGCCTACCTCCTTTTCGACGTAGTGGGTGCCGAAGACTTCAACAAAAAGAAGCTTCTCGATTTTTCCAAAGTAGGGGTTCATGCACGAGATGAGCGGACCTTTGTGGTGACCCTGTCGCGTCCAGTAGCGTACTTCCCCTATTTAACCGCATTTTGGCCCCTTTTTCCCGTCCGGAAGGATTTGATTGAGCGTGACGGGAATCAGTGGCTGAAGCCCGGAAAACTCGTCACCGTCGGGCCATTTGTGCTCGAGTCTTACCAAATGCAGACCAAGGTGGTGCTCAAGTCGAACCCGAATTATTGGAGGAAAACCGGTAACGTGACCGAGGCTGTTGCTATGGTGATCAAGGACAGTGCGACAGCCATGAACGTGTTCAAGTCGGGCGGGATCCATGTCATGCAGGATTTTGCACCGAATGACTTGAAGCTCGCCCGGCCTATGTCCGAGTTCAAAACCTATCCCTATCTCAAGACCCACTACCTGGCCTTCAAGAACAAGGGGTCTGTGGCCGAGAATCGGGAGCTTCGCCTGGCTCTGGCCCACGCCATCAATCGTAAGCCCATTCCGAGCATCCTGAACGGGACTCAAAAAGTGGCTTCGAGCTTCATTCCACCCAAGGTCACCGGACACGACCCCAAGCTTGAGCTCGCTTTCGATCCGCAGAAGGCCAAGGAGTATCTCAAAAAGTCGGGAATCAACCCCGCCACGCTTCAGCTTGAGATCGTGGCCCGGAATGCCGAACGCCCGCAAATCATGGCTCAGTACATCCAAAGCGAGCTGAAAAAGAACCTCGGAGTCGATCTCAAGATCCAGCTCTTCGATCATAAAGTGTTCCGGAGCCAGGTTCAGACAGGCAGCTTTCCGATGATGCTCATGGTCTGGGCGGCGGACTATCCTGATGGAGACAGTTTTATGGGTCTGTTCGAAACCGGCACCGGAAACAATCTGACTCGGTTTTCAAACCCCAAATTCGACGAGAACATCCAACGGGCCCGAGAAGACTGGAATACTCTGAAGCGGGACGCCCTCTACAAAGAGGCTCAGCAATTGCTTCAAGCTAAAGAGGCGGCAGTGCTTCCCCTTTACTACGAGGAAAATGAGGCCTTGGTGGCCAAGCAAGTGAAGGGATTTAGGATCAATCCGATCGGGTATTATTTCTTGCGCGAAGTGGAGATTTAACGCGCCGCGTAGCGGTTCTAGTTCAAGGAATATTGAACTGAAGAATCCAGTTGGGAGATTTCTTGCGCAATGGGTTAGCGCAGGGTATCACACGGGGCATGAAAATTCTTTTCTTGAACCTGCTTTGCACAGGAATGCTCTCGATGAACAGTTTTGCAGCCCCTTTGGATCTGTCCGCATGTGATCAATTGTATGCCGGTCGCGGAGATCGGTTGATTCCGGCGGCCCAATGTTATCAAGCGGCGCTTTCGACTGCTTCTGACCAAGATAAAAAGACCGTATACGAACGAGCCTTCATCGCACTCTCCGCCGCAGTCAATGACGGACCGAAGAGTCAGGCCGAGATCGATGCGATCGCCCTCGGGCTGAAGTTGGTCGGTGAGTTCGAGCGAGTGGCTCCAGGCACCGCCGATCTGGCTTATTGGCGAGCGGTATTCGTGAGTTTCGATGCGATCCGCAAGGATCGCGGTGCGGTGCTTCCGAAGAACTTGTTTGCGGTATTGAAAAGCCTGCAACAAGACCTGCGGTCCGCGATTTCACTCGATCCAAAGGTGCACGTTTACGGGCCCAATCGGGTGCTCGGGATCATGCACACCCAGATGCCCGGGATCGTGGGCGGGGATAAGTCCTTGGCAGAGAAGCTGTTGCTCGATGCCTACCAAAGGGCTCCCGAATTGAGTGGCAATCATGTTGCCTATGCAAAAATCCTGATGGTGAACGGCAAAGACGGTCAGGCAAAAATGGTTCTCGAGCGGTTTCTGGCAGCCAAGGATCAAGAGCTTGATCCGTATCCAACCGAGCCCATCCGTACCGTGAAGCCCGAGCTCGAGCGGGATCGTAAAGCCGCAAAGGCGATGCTTCAGGAATTGAACGAAGAAGAGTGAGGTCGAGCGACATGCGCCTTTCCTGGTGGCTCGCAGTATTGCTGCTCGGATGGGTTGGCCCGGCAAATGCCCAGGTCCTCTCGACCTATGTCCGGGAGCAGGTGGGGACCCTGCCAAAAGGGCGGTTCCTCGTGAGTGTCATGAGTGTCAGCGCTTCGCTCGATTCCATGTACGGGCGGAACGGCCAGCGCCAGTCGCTGTCTTCTAACCTCAATCAGGGTGTCAGCTTCCAGAAAATCACCGAAGAAGATGCCGTACGGGGGAATCAACTCTCCGGGCTGTTCCTGTCGAACGGAGTGAGTCTGTCCGATTCGGCCGGGACGCTGAGCGGAACGATTTCCGGTGCCGTCACGGGCAAGATACCCGTGCTCGGCTATGGTCTGACCGAAGACACCGGAATTTACCTTTCCCTTCCGGTTTTGAATTTCCGGATCAGTTCCCGTTACCGGTTCACGCCCAGTGCAGCCACCTCGGGTTTGCTTTCCCAGCTTCAGGGCTCGGATCAGTCCTCCGTGGCGGCCGAGTTCAACACGGCTCTGTCGAACAGTCTCGAGAGCAAGCTCACCCGTGCCGGGATCAACTGGAACCCCGAGGTGAATCGAGATTATCTCGGGGATGCTCAGATCACAGTGCTCAGGATCATTCCGACAGCTCCGGGTGCATGGAAGCGTTCGCTTCAGCCCCATGTGATCTTGCCGACTTCAACGATGGCCGACTTACGCGATCTTTACGGTCTTCGTGCCGGAGATCGTCGTTG
>CANHQK010000042.1 GCA_947462765.1 Bdellovibrionales bacterium | reverse complement strand
GGCTGCACCCTGATTCATGCATGCCTGGATGAGAAGGGCTTTTTCACGAGGACTCCTTACCCAATAAAACCCCCAGGTCTGCATGTTCGAGGAATTCGGCGCGAGCAAGGCCGCATCGAGCGCTCGCTCCACGACACTCTCGGGAACAGCCTCATCAGTGTAGGCTCGAATACTGCGACGGGATTTGACCGCTTCAAAAAATTCCATGTCGCCGAACTTACTCCTTCGGGACAAGTTCGGCAATTCAAGGTTATCCTCGAAATATGAACCAGTATGATCTCGAATCGACCGTACGATCACTCAGCCACAGCCAGATCTTTCACGGGATCGATCCATCCGCCCTTCAATCCCTGGTCGAATCGGCTGAACGGATCGAAATCGCTCCCGGAAAAATCATCCTCGAGCAGGAGGGCCGGGTTAATGGTCTCCACGTGATCGTAGGAGGTTCGGCCCAGATCCTCAAATCAGGTACTGGACTTGCTATTCTGGGTCGGGGAGCTTTTTTTGGAGAAATCTCACTCTTCGGGGTGTCCTTTTCTGCCACGGCAGATGTGGTGGCCAAGGACCCTACGGTCTGCATCATCCTACAAAAAGCCCAACTCGAACAGTGGGGCAAGAAGTACCCCTTAGCCGAGAGAACCTTCCTTTACCGGATGTGCACGGAACTGAGCCGTCGACTGTATTCGACTTCTGAGAAGATCTGAGTCCGTCAGGAATTCAGTTGTTCACGAAGCGGCAGGAAAGCTGACCGCTCTTCCCTTGATAACGGATGTTGTCACTCTGCGGACGGCAGTACTCGCTACCGAGAGATTCATCACAACGGAAGTACTGGGTGATGTAGTACTGTCCTTCGATTTTCTCGAGGTAACGGAAGGTGGTTCCTACCTTCGGAACATTCGTCTCGAAAAGATAGATCTGGTCATCACGGATGTCACCATTACTGACCAACTGAAAACGCTGGACCGTGTTGTCAGGATTCAGACTGAGAGTGGTTGCCGCAATCTGCCCGGTCAGATCGGTGGGTTCCACACGAATTTCGAGAATCCGGTCCACCGACTTTCTCACCTCACACTCCAAGGCGAAATCACGGGGGCCACCCGCTGCTTGGGCTGCGGTAGCGGCAAATACGAGACTGACGACGAGGATCAAGTTCAAAGACTTCATGCGAAACTCCTTGGAATGTGGGCGAACCGTAGCACAAAAACCGGCACTTGCCAATGTCGCCGGATGAAGGATGAATTATTTGATTTCATAATGGATTCCAGGCGCTTGCGAGGGAAGCGCCTCTGACCAAATGCCCCGGATGGCGGACGCGCGTACATCTTCTTTACCCAACGACCCCAGACCGAATCCTTCCTGGATCAACCTGAGGATGGAATAGTGATCGGCGCGTGAGGTCATTCGGGAACCCGGGATCACATTCGCTCCATAGAGCACCGTGAAGATCCGGTTCGGACCGATGTAGGACTCGCTTTCGTCATAGGTCACGATGAACAGTGTTTTCCTCACCAGCTCGACATCGTTCAAGATTGCTCCGAAAGTGGCCCCAAACCACCTGGCGGCATGTGCGGCATCTGTGTCGTGTCCGTCATCCACCAAGTCAGGAATGAACATGGAATACTCGGGGAGTTCCTTACGCTTCACATCCTCGAAAAACCGTTCTGAAGGAACCACTCTGGCACACTCGACCGGGGCATTTTGCACGCTTTTAAAGCTCAAAAAGGGCACATGCTTCCGCACATAATTCCCAAGCCGTTTTCCGAGGAAACAATTTCCGGGATATCCTTGGGCGTAAGCCTTCCAAGTCATCCCTTTCTCCCGCAACAAATCACCAAGGTGCTTACCATCGAGATCGACATTCCCGTCGAGCTTCACGCCCATCGTGCTTCCCGCAATCATAGCGATGTAATTCGGTTGTGAAGGATGGGTGACACCTCGAAAATCCTGCAACCAGGCGCCCGAACGAGCCAAGGTAGCAAACGCTGGCTGGGAAATCGCGTCGTCGAGGTCGGCATTCTCGAAAATGATGTGAACCACCCGTTCGAAACGGGGGCCGGCATGGGCTGAACCAGTCACCAACGAAACCAGAAGCAGTGCAACAAACATGGCCCGAACCCTACCCCGCCAGGCCTCTGAAAGCAATGCCGGAAGAAAATCAACGACCGCCGATCCGGTCCTGTCCGTTCATGTAGGGTTGTAACGCCTTGGGAACCCGAATCGCCCCGTTTGGTAGCTGGTGGTTTTCGAGCAAAGGAATCAAGATCCGGGGAGTGGCCACGGCCGTATTGTTCAGCGTGTGGATGAACCGAACTTTGTCTTCCTTGTCCCGGTACCGGAGATTCGCCCGGCGAGCTTGCCAGTCATGAAGACTCGAGCAGGAGTGGGTCTCACGGTACCTACCCTCAGAGGGCACCCAGCACTCGACGTCATGCATACGGTATTTCCCAGCACCCATGTCGCCCGTGCACACTTCAATCACCCGGTAAGGGAGTTCGAGTGCCTGGACAATTTCCTCGGAAGTCCCGAGGAGCTCCCGGTGCCAATGCTCGGATTCCTCGGCATCATTCCGGCAGAATACGAATTGCTCCACCTTGTTGAACTGATGGACCCGCATGAGTCCGCGAACGTCCTTACCCGCACTTCCCGCTTCCCGCCGGAAGCATGGCGAGAACGCTCCGATTCTTTTCGGCAGATCGGCCTCGGAAAGGATCTCTCCACTGTACAGCGAAGTCACCGGAACCTCGGCCGTTCCGGACAAGTACAAATCGTCTTCCTTCAAATGATAAACCTGCTCTCTTCCGGCAGGAAAATGCCCGGTTCCGAAGAGGGCCGCCTCGCGGACCATCGCCGGAACGGTGATGATTTGGGATCCCTTTTTAGCCAAGTGGTCGAGCGCGAAACGGATCACCGCGAACTCATAGAGTGCGAGCTCGTTTTTGAGTGCGATCATTCGTGATCCGGAAACTTGCGCCATCCGTTCGAACTCCGCCCAGTGATTGGCCAGAGTCAAGTCCACATGATCCTTGAACGCGAAATCAAAAGAGGGAACACTCCCACCTTTTCTGCGCTCGACGTTCTCGGAATCATCTTTGCCGACCGGCACATCCGCCGCAGGCACCAAGGGCGTGAGCCACAAAAGTTGCTTCAAGGACTCTTCTCTCGCAGCGACCTCGGGCTCGAGCTTCGAGATTTCCTGTCCGATCGCACGCCCCCGCTCGATCAGCCCCGGACGCTCCTCGGGAGTGGCCTTGGGCATCTTCTTGGCATTGGCGTTTTTCTCTTCCTGAAGGGCCTGGAGCTTCTTCTTGGCGTCCAGCACCTCGACATCAAGAGAGAGTAACTCGTCGAGATTCAGCGAAACACGCTTCTCGACGATGGCTTTTCGGACCAGATCCTTGTTTTCACGGATGTATCTCAAATCGAGCATGGGGAGAGTCTAGCGTCAGTGCCCCCGAGCCGGCAACCCCTTTCAGGAGTTCAGGGACCGGATCCACGCTTCAATCGCAGGCAGATCCGAGGGAGAGGCTTCGAGTACCCATTCGCTCTTCGGATAGGCGACACAAGCCACGCCCGAATCGCACTTCCCGAGGCATCCGGACTTGTTCACCCGGACCTTGCCCCGGAGACCCGATTCTGCCGACTTGGTCCATGTTTTCAGGTGATCCACGATGTCCTGCCCCCCCTTGGGACCGCAGCTCTGGCCTTTTTCTTTCGTATTCGAACAGACGAGGATGTGAAGATCGTACTGTTCACCGCTCTTTTCGATTCTCATGCCCGAGTCTCCTTCAGTAAATCCAATACCCTATCCACCTCGTTCTCGGAACAAAAAGCGTGCGGTGAAAGCCTGATGAATCCACCCCGCTTGACCAGTGCGACACGCTCTTGCTCACACCTTTGTAAAAATGCCGTTTCATGATCCGGAGTCAGGCGGAGGCTCGTGATTCCGCCTCGCTGACCTGCGGGCGTGACCAATTCGATTCCCAACTCCAAAGCTCCCTTACGGAGCTTGTACGACAATTCTCCGATCCGACCTTCGATGGTTTTGACGCCAATACCCTCGATCAATGAAACCGAAGCTCCGAGAGCGAGAACCGGAACAAATCCAAAACCTCCCGGCTCGAAGCGTCGGGCACTCGACTCCATTCCGGCATCCGGATCGGCGAAAGTCCCGAAACGGTTGAAGGTTCCGCCCCCAACGGCGATTGGCCGCAGAACCTGCATGAATTCGGGCTTGGCCGCGAAAAATCCCTGGCCGTTGATCGAGCAGAGCCACTTGTGGGAACCTCCCGCGACAAAGTCCACAGGAAGGGAATCGAAGTGAAAGGGCAATTGCCCGAGTCCCTGGATCGCATCGACCACCAGGAATGCCCCTTGCTGACGGCAATGTTCACCAAGCCGGACCAGGTCGATGATCGCACCCGTCTGGAATTGGACCCAGGAAACCGCCACGATCCGGACCCCCGGGACGATGGATTCAAGGAGCCTCGCTTCATCCACCGAGCAATCCGCATCGTGTGGCAAACTGACTAGAGTCGCACCCGAGCGCTCACAGGCAACCTTCCAGGGATAAAAATTCGAGGAATACTCCTGATCGAGAGTGAGCACCCGGTCACCGGGACGGAGCGGAAATCCGAGTGCTGCGATCGAAAGAGCCGTGGCACAATTAGGAGTCCACGCCACGTGAGAGGGATCAGTTCCGAGGAACCCGGCCAGGGTCACCCGTGCCGCTCTCGCCTCGGCCAGAAGATCCGCATCGTGGAGGGAGGTCCCCTCCCGCATCCGGGTGACAGCCCGATCGATCGTGGCAGCCGTCACCGTTGGTACGGGGGTGATTCCGGCACTATTGAAATGAATTCCTCGACGCTGACTGAATTGATCCGTGTAAGTTTGAATATCGATCTTCATTTGATCCGCTCCGCTTGACGTTCGAGATCCGCAGTCCACTCCTCCCAATAACGGGGTGATTCGAATTGAGGAAAAGCCCTCTGGAATGCGGGATCCTCGTAACGCTTGGCGATCCACGTGGCGTAATGGACCATGCGGAGGGCACGCAGGATCTCGACTAAATCGAGACTGCCCCGGGGCAGGTCTTTCATTTGCAAGTAGCCCTCGACCAGATGGTGGAGTGAATCCTCGTCCGGAGCGAGCAACCAGAGATCCTGCACGGGAGGGCCCGTGACCATATCGTCGAAATCGATGAAGAAAAACCCATCCCGGCCGTTCCAGAGCAGATTCCCGGCATGGCAATCACCATGGATTCGTTGAAGCGCATGATTCCGGAAGCGTTCGTCAGCGAGATCCAGAAGCGGATCCATCACCGAGTGGATCCGGGTCTCCAAATGTCCGGGAATCCTACCCGAATCCGTGAGGAACCCGACTGAAGCCCGTCCGTACGAGTCGGGGGTGAGCCGCACTCGTGCCGGAGCCTGGCGCCTCATGCCGACTGCGTGCATCCGGGCGATCAAACGCCCCAGTTGCTCGAGGCGTTCGGGAGAAAGGTCCTCCGGTTGGCGCCCACCGACCTTGGGGTAGAGGCAATAGAACAATCCTTCCGGTGTCTTCCGAAGGGTGTCCCCTTCACGCTCGAACCAATCGGGAATCACTACCGGAATCTCCGACTCGTGGATCTCGAGCATGAACTGGTGCTCCTCGAGGATCTGGGACTCGCTCCAACGTCCGGGCCGGTAGAACTTGGCGATCTTACGGGTACCGTTCTCGAACTCGATCTCATAGACCCGGTTCTCGAAGCTCGCCAAAGGCTGACAATATCCGGTGCAGCGCTCTTTTTGCCCCAGAACCGGATCCCGCTCCACCGCATCCATGACCCGATCGGGAGTCAGGTCGAAAAAAAACCGGGTGGGCCCGGATCCCCAGCTGAGCTCGCTCATATCCCCAGGTTTTAACATTGAGTTTGAGAGCTTTCCTCAAGTTTGTTAGAAGCTAGCCTATGGAACACTCCGCCAGCCCCCCTCGCAAGCGATCCCCACTTGTGGTGATCTTCACGACGGTTTTTCTCGATCTGGTCGGTTTCGGCATCATCATCCCCTTGGTCGGCATCTACGGCCGCCACTATGGGGCGACCCCGCTCGAGCTCGCCGTGCTCGGTTCCATCTACTCCGTGATGCAGTTCTTCTTCTCGCCGGTCTGGGGACGTCTGTCCGACCGGATGGGCAGACGTCCGATCCTACTCCTCTCCTTGCTGGGCTCGACCCTATCGTATTTCCTGTTCGCCTTCTCGAACACGCTCGGTCTCATCATCCTCTCACGCGCCCTGGCAGGAATCTTCGCTGCCAACATTTCCACCGCACAGGCCTACATCGCCGATGTGACCCCCCACAAGGACCGGGCCAAAGGCATGGGCCTGATCGGCGCGGCCTTCGGGATCGGTTTCACCCTGGGGCCTCCACTGGGTGGCATTTCGACGGCCAAACTCGGCATGAGTGCACCGGGCCTGATTGCAGGCACCTTGTGCCTCCTGAATTTGATCCTCGCCTGGTTCAGACTCGAAGAAAGTCTTCCGGAATCGATCCGTAAAGAAAACTCAGCAAAAGCGACGGTTGGAAAACGTTCGGCGCAATGGGCGACCTTCAAGAGGATCCTGAACGATCCGGCGCTACTGCTTCCTGTGGTCTCGACCTTCTTCGCCACCTTTGCCTTCTCGAATCTCGAGCAGGTGTTCTCCCTATTGATCCAAAAACGATTTGATCTCGGAACCGAATCAGCGGCTTATAAGACGGGTATGGTGCTCATGTGGTCCGGAATCCTCGGGGCCTTCATCCAAGGCGGCCTCATCCGGAAGCTGGTACCGAAATACGGAGAAAAACGCCTGCTCATCATCGGGCTTGCACTTCAAGGCGTCGCGATGGTGCTCTTCGCCCACAGTCCCACTTACGAGGCCTTTTTCTACAATGCGATCCCGCTCGCACTGGGCAGCGGACTCATCAACCCGACTCTGGCCTCGCTGGTTTCCAAACGGGCTTTGGCTGACGAGCAAGGTGCTGTCATCGGGTTGAAAGAGGGCATGAGCTCTCTAGCACGGATCGCAGGACCTTTTTGCGGCCTGCTCGCATTCGGTTTGAGCATGGAACTCCCCTTCTATATCGGTTGCCTGACCGTGGTGGCACTTTCGATGGTCTGGATCCGACGCGAGGGATTCAATTCGAACTGAGGTAAGCCTGAATGATTTCCTGGGGCGATACCGTGGCTGTTCCACGCTTGCTGACTTCGACACCTGCGGCAAGATTCGAAACAAATGCTGCTTCCTCGAGCTTGGCTCCTGAAGCGAGTGAAAGTGCAAGCACGGAGATCACGGTGTCACCCGCACCCGAAACATCGTAGACTTCGCGAGCGAAAGTTGGAATGAGAACGGGCTTGGCCTGGGCACTTTTGAATATAGCCATCCCGTCCTTTCCGAGGGTAATGATCAGACTGTCCGCACGGGTTTCCCTCATGATGGTTTGACCTGCTTTGAGGAGACTCTCATCCCCCTCGATTTTCATTCCCGCCAGGGCCTCGGCTTCTTTCTTGTTCGGAGTGAGCAAAGTGGCTCCCGAGTACCAACGGGCAGGCGTCTTCAAATGCGGATCAACGAGCACGGGAATCTTCCTCTTTCGCGCAGCTGTGATCACAGCCTTCATCATGACCTCGTTTAATAGTCCCTTCGAGTAATCTTCGATGATCAGTGCACTCGAATGCTTCACCGCCTTCAATGCAGCGGAGAGAACCCGTTTTTGAACAACCGCGGAAAGCGAATGAGTGTCTTCATAATCAACCCTGAGCATTTGCTGGGTCTCGGCGACGATCCGCTCCTTCAAGATGGTTCGCCTGGAGGAGTCGGGCACCAAACCGCTCACAGGCAGAGTCTTCTCCTTGAGAAGAGCTTCGAGGTCGTGCGCATCCTTGTCCTTGCCCACCACTCCGGTTAATTCCGCGCTCCCACCGAGCGCCACAATATTATCCGCAACGTTGGCGGCAAGTCCGAGTTTCAAAGTCTCTTTCTCGACGGCCACAATCGGGACAGGTGCTTCAGGTGAAATCCGGTCCACTCTGCCCTGGGTATAACGATCGATCCCCACATCTCCAAGAACCGCCACACGTTGCTCCCTGAACCGGGATAAGAGTTGAAGGAGTTCCTCCTCAGGCAGGGTAACGGGATGGGGTTTGGTCTTCATGGGTGAAGGGTCTCCAGTGTGCGCATCGCAGAATTCACATCGAAAAGATCCATACAATCATAAACCGGACACTTCGGACCTGCACAGCGGAATTTTTCCGGACAGGAGACCTCGGGAACCCACACAGAGCTTGGTGCAACCAGCGGACCCCACCGTTTTTCGGATAAAACAAATAAAGGTGGAAAAATCGCCATTACAGGAGTCCCGACAGCCGCAGCCAGGTGAAGCGGGCCGGTTCCGTGAGCGACCACAGTCTTCGCTTGCCTCATCACTTCAGCGAGGCCATCGAGTCCGATCCCCGCATCGCCTCCTAGCAAGATCACTCCGGGGACCTTCGATCGGAATGCCTCAATCAGATCTCCTTCGGCAGGGCCACCACTCACGAGCACCGGGACCCCTTTTTTCAACAAAGCAGACGCAAGAGCCTGAAGCGCCTCCTGCTTGACATATCGTGCGGACCCGCTCGACCCGGGGTGAATCACCACAAAACCGGACGGAAGGAGCCCCCTTTGGGCGAGGTACCTCTGAGCCGAATTTTTCGCCTCTTCCGAAGTCTCGACCCAGGCCCGAGGCAGTTCATCTGAGGATCCTTCGCTGCCACCGATCAAATCAAGGTTGTAGCTGGCCTCATGTTTCAGGCAGCGTGAACGACGCTGCAGCTTACCCCGGTTGAAATGAAAGAAAGACCGGAGCGAAGAATAGGGACCCACTCGGACCGGAATCCCAGCCCTCGAGATCGCTCGCGTAATGGAAGCTTCGTCCCGTAGGACGAAAGCCACGTCGTATTGCTCCTCTCGGAGCAATCGAACCATTTCATCTACCGGAGCATTGGGATCATAAACTATCGTCCGAAAGGGGTCGGGAAAGCGCAAAACCGGGGTCCACTCCTTACGGACCAGGAAGTCAATCCTCGCGTCAGGATACAAGTGATGAACACGTCGGAGTACCGGAGTCGCGAGGATGACATCCCCGAGCCGGTCGGTCCGGGTCACCAGGATCCGTCTCATTCAGGCCTTCACTCCGAAGGCAGGAAACCTCTCCAGAATCCGATGGGAAATCATCTTCACCACCTCATCCAGGGTATGCGCGGTGGTATCGATCTCGATTGCATCAGCGGCTTTCCTCAAGGGGGCCACAGCCCGGTTGGTGTCACCCTCATCCCGGAGACGGATCTGCTCCCGGAGCTCCTCAAAAGAGATCGGCTCGCTATCCTGGGCCTCAAGCTCGGCCAGGCGACGCTTCACACGTTCATCGATGCTCGCAGTCAGAAAAAACTTGATCGAGGCGTCGGGGAAAATCACTGTTCCGATGTCACGTCCCTCGAGGATCGAGGGTGCTTGAAGACCGAGTCCGCGCTGAAGGCCTTTCAGTGCCGACCGAACGCCGGGAATGGCAGAGACTTTGGACGCCATCATGCTCATGTCAGGTGTCCGGAGCTGGGAGGTGACATCCTTGCCGTTCACAAACAAGCGGTTCTTTGGATTCTTATCCTTCATTCGCCTGAACTCGAACTGGGCTTTCTCCGCAATCCGAGTGATGGCGGCATGGTCGGCCTCCTCGAAATCAAGATTGAATCCGGCCTCGGTTGCGAGATAAGCCACGGCACGATAAAGCGAGCCGGTGTTCACATGGACCAGATGAAAAAGGTCTGCGATTTTCTTCGTCACCGAACTCTTGCCCGTACCGGCAGGTCCGTCTACCGCGACAACAAATGGATTCCCCATGCCCCGGATCCTAACATGAACTCACCGGCTTTTGTGCTTTTTCAGGCTCAAAAAAGCCTTCTGTGCAACCCGATTCTGAACGGAAGTCCCGACCGTCACACGGAGCCAATCCGGAAGCCCGTAATTGGCAACAGGCCTGAATATGACGCCGAGACGGAGGCAGGCCTCGAATACTTCAGGGCCGGACATCCCGAACCCTTGACGGGTATTGATCAGAAGGAAATTCCCCTGGGAAGGCAAGAAAGGGATTCCCAACGCGGTGAAGAACTTTTTCATCTCTTTCATCCCCTCACGATTGACCCGGATACTTTTTTTGATGAACTCCTTGTCACCGAGGGCCGCCTCGGCCCCGACCAGTCCGGGACCCGATACGTTGAACGGCATGCGAACTTTCTGGACATACTTGGCTAGATCAGAGCGCATGATCCCGTATCCTACGCGGAGACCGCCGAGGCCATAGATTTTCGAGAAGGTCTTTAAAACCGAAACATTGGAGAACTTGCGATAAAGAGCCACAGGGTCAGGAAGGTCCTTAGCCGTGACGTATTCCCAATAGGCATAATCAAGAATCACATGAACCGACCCCTCACGCACCTTCTCGACCTCACTCAAGAATGCCGTCAGTTCCCGCTCGGTCACATAGGTCCCGGTCGGATTGTTGGGATTCGGAATCGCGACGAGCTTCACCCTCGGGTTCGAGCGGATCAATTCGAGCATTGCCGGAAGATCGAAGCGGAAATCCTGAGTCATCCGGCTGAACAAGGTGTCAACGCCCTGGATCCGTGCAGAAATGGGATAGGCGGCGAAAACCCCGTCGCTCGCCACCATGAAATCACCGGGCACGCAAAACGAGCGAATCAGGAGTTCAATCACCTCATTGGATCCGTTCCCGAGGACAATCTCGTCGAAAGAGACTTTCTCGAGCTTGGCCAATGAATGCCGGAGCCGGTATCCGCTCGCATCAGGATAAAGCTGCAAATCCTTCATCGACTTCTTGATCGCCGCCACAGCCTTGGGAGAAGGTCCGAGGGGATTTTCGTTCGATGCGAGCTTGATGACCCGTTTGACACCGTACTCCCTCTGAGTCTCCTCGATCGGTTTACCGGCGATATATGGCTTTAACTGTTCGATGTAACTCGGAAACTGAATCGACATATCCTGCTCCTCAAATGACCGGCTTCACCTTCACCGTAGCTCGCTGCACACTGGCCCATTCGCGCTCAAACCCGTTTAACAGGTCATCGATGATCCCGTTGATGACCGCGGTCCCCAATACTCCGCCGAGACCGGAGGCTTTCACGGGTGCCCCGGCAGGATCGATATTGATCCCGAGATGCAAGAGCACCGAAACAGGCGAAGCAGTCACGATCGAGACACTGAGCTTTCCCCCGGAGAGAAAAAGATCGTCTCCATCACGGCTCACATCAAGCCCATGGGCCCGGAGACGCGCTCCAGCCTCCTGAACCAGGTGCCTTTGGATCCAGACCCCCTCACGGAGTGTGATGCCGAAAAACTCCCCCAGGAAATGAATCATTTCCTTTGCGGCAATGTGATCCGATGCCAGACGGTCCTCCCAGTCCACGAGATGAGCGGTCTCCACTCGGCACGGACCATAAAACGCCACCAGAGACGAGCCCTCGATCTTGAATCGGGAAAGAATGAAATGCGGCCTGAGTTCGGGGCCTGTATACGGAATATTCTCCGGCGAACGGAATACGGTCAGGCTCATGATGCTCTCCCTGTGGCACGGAAAAACCGTTTGCAAGATTCGCACTTTCCGCACATTTTTTCACCACCATGGTAGCAGGACCAGACCTGCTCGAATGGGAAGGGTTTCGGGAGATTCCGGAGAGCCTCCACAATCTCGCTCTTGACCATCATATCCGTATAGCAAGCGAGCTTGACTTTTCCGGCGGTGGAATATTTCAGAGCCAGATTCGCGGTACCGAGAAACTGGGAGGAATTATCAGGAAAGGTCGCGGCCTCTTCTTTGTTGAACCCCACCACCACCTGCTGCGCACCGATACTCTCAGCCAGTGCTGCTGCGGCGTTGATCAGAACTCCGTTACGATTCGGAACCCACACCGCCCTGGCGGTCTCAGACGCGGCCTTCACATCATCGAGACGAGCAGACTCGGGCTCAGGAATGCCGATCGAGGATTCAGTGAGAGCACTCCCCCCGAGCCCCCCCAACCACTTGAGATCGAGCACCCGGTGAGGAACCCCGTAATATTCAGCCAACTGACGGGCGGCACGGATTTCGGGCCCTGCCGCTCGTTGGCCATAATCCACTGTCAATGCCAGCACCGGACGGTCGAAATGATCGGCGATCGCTAAATTGGCACTGCTGTCGAGCCCACCGGACAAGAGCACGACCGTTTTCAAACGGGAGTTTTCCACCCCTCCAACTTAGATTCACTTCGACCCTCGCGCAATCCGAAAAGGCCAAAATAACGCACCTCGTCATTGTTCAAATGAGCTTTTTGGACTTAAACAAGCGAATGGCAGCCTCGTTCGCATACACGTTTGGGACGAAGTTGATGTAATGCGAGAGTCGCTTCACGATCGAGTTCTCGACTTCGATCAGGAGCTTCACTCCTGACCTCTTGGTCAGGATCTTCACCGGCTCCAGCTCGAGGTAGAGTGGCCCCTTTCGCTCCTTCTTGTTCAATTTTTCGCGTGAGGCAGTGAAGGCGATGTCCTTCTCCGGGACATCTGCCAGGATCCACTCTTTCCCGGTTCCATACTGGTCGATCACCCTTTCCATGTCCGAAACGATCGCGCGAATCCGTTTAACCCGTTTTTCACGCTCCTTTTCGGATCCGGAGGCTTCGAGAATCCTGTGCTCGAACTCCGGGTGGTGGACCGTCTTCGGAGCCTTACGGTAGAGTAGCATCTCGATCAATTCATTGGTAATCCGGTCGTCCACAAGACCGAGCTGACGGACTTCCTGGCAACGGTTGATAAAGTAGACATCATTCCACCAGAAAAAACGTTCGTCCCGCTCTTCGATCATCTGGAGCAGGTCGTGAAACTGGTGAATCAGGTCCTCATCGAGGAATTTTCCTGCAATCTGGGTCGATATGACATCGAATTTTGAGGACTGCTGGTTCTTGATCACTTGGGAATACCAATTGAAGCGAGCGATCAGGAAATCCTCGACCGCACGCATAGCGTTCTCGCGTACGCCGAACCCGATTTGCCCCCTGCCGATATCGAAGGTGGCGAGATTCGCGAGGATGTAGTCACGGTCGAACTGTCCGTATTGGATTCCGGTGTAATATGAATCACGAAGCAGATAATCCATCCGATCGGCATCGAGATCGGAATGCATCAACTGATTGGCCACCATGTAGGGAGACTCCCCTTTGATGATTTTTGAAATCATCGCCACATCGAACCCGAAATCCTCGAGGATCCGAGTGATCCCCCCCTCATAGCGGGTATTCTTGATGATGAAGGCCCCGAGATGCTCGTGGTTGTTAGACAGGGCCTTGGCCCGTTTCGGCAAACGGCGGGCATCGTTCCCATGCCTCATGTAGGCGTACTCGACCGTGTGGGAAAAAGGAAAAGTCCCAATGTCATGCATGAGTGCGGAGATCCGAAGACTCTTGTGGAGCATTGCGGCCGGAGAGGTCGCACGAGCGTCGAAAAGCTCGTGATCCGGTACGGCAAGCCCCAGGGCACGCAACATCTGATCCATGGAGTGCATGACTCCGATGGTATGGGCGAACCGGTTATGCTCCGCCCCTGGAAAAATATAATTCGCGAAACTCAACTGTTTGATCCAGCGGAGCCTTTGAAAAAACGGCGAATTGATAATCTGTTCTTCCCATTCCGTGATCGGGATGAACCCATACAGGACATCGTAGAGTACGCTTCGCTTCACAGCACACCGCTCCTTCTCAATTAGGGTACCCCAGAGTCACGCTCCTTGCACCTTGCAATTGACGGGCCGGGTCTGGTATCAAGCCCGGAATGGATTCGCTTCCTAAACTGAGTCCCCGCCCCGCTTGCCCGGAAGATCTGGACACCATACTTGCCATCGAGACCATGAGTCATCCCGGTCCTTGGTCCCGCACGGGTTTCGAAAAAGAGCTCTCCACACCTTGGTCCCGATTCCTCGTCCTCACTGACGATGAGACGGATACCCGGATTTTTGGCTATATCGTGTACTGGATTCAGACCGAGGGCGTCTCCTTGCTCAATATTACCGTGGATCCTGCCTGGAGAGGCCTGGGACTGAGCCGGAGGCTCATGCAATTGATGATTCAGGAAACCATCCGCGAGGAGATTCCGAGAATCCTCCTCGAGGTGCGCGAGAGCAACCGGACCGCGATCCGTTTGTACGAATCATGTGGCTTCAGAAAAACCCATGAGCGGAAAGGATTTTACTCTAACGGAGAATCGGCGTGGGTCATGGAGAGTCGGACAGAAGGAATCGAAACCCCCATCCAATGACCGACCCGTTCACATGCAAGTCGTTCTCATCACCAAATGATCGAGCGGCTGGAATACCGAGGCACACCCCCTCGACTCGCGAATCTTACCGAAGTGAAGACGGAGAATCGCTGAATCACGAACGGTGAGTTCCTTGGCGCCTTTTTTCCCGATGTAATGAACCTTCAGCTCGATCCGATCGCCCGGGATTCGGCGCACACTGATGTCCACCGGACGATCATCCGGAATCAAAAATTCAGGACGCCTGAGTGCGGGATCCGCCACTGGAGCCTCTTGCCTCTCGGGCCAGGTCTTCAATTTGAGGTCCTTGAGACAAGTCGAGTCTCCTCCTTGCCAACGGAACCCTGCGAGCTCCAGCTCCAGATAGTCTTGAGCGATTTGCTGGAGGTCTTCGCAGTCTTCTTCTGAAAAAAGCGACTCCACCACGGGATCGGCGACTCCTCGCGAGACGAACAGGAGAACGAACCAGAACACCTTCATGGCGTCCTCCCCCTACTCACACAGCACCGGGCGCATTCAAGATCCCGGGAACCCTTCCGCAAGACAGATGGAGCGCGACAACCGGGGCCGGAGCTGTAGCGTTCCACCTTCAGCGAAGAAGAGTCCACACCGATCGATCTCTGGACCTTTCCCAAGATTCGTTGAGCGCAATCCGGAACGGCCCAATCCTGCACAGCTTGATCCCATCGCGATCCTGGATGCTCCTCTCCCACGAGCGCCCCGAATGAGCCCTGTCTGACTCGAGGCGCCCCACCCTTGTCGGATGACAGAAAGATCACAGAAATTTGGAATTTGGATGCATCCATCAACCATTCCCGACAAAGCTGGTTGACATCGGCCGAGCTTTTTTTTCCGGATCTGGCACTCAGGCCGGTCTTCAAAGCATCGAGCCGACCCATCATCCCGAATGGATCCTCTCCGACTGAAGCCACCACCATCGCCTGTTGACCGAGCCTGAGAATGTCACCAGCCCGTAACGGGGCTCCCACCGGCAATTCCTGGATGCACTCAGGTCCAGTCTGAATCCCGACACTCTCAAGCGCACGACGGACGAAACCCTGACTTCCCTCTTGTTCCGCCAACTCGCGCAACTCGTCCTTCACCGGACGGTTCATCTGACATCCGCCTGTCCAGAAAGCCGCGACCATCCGAGCGCCGGTCTGCGGATCTCGATGGCCCTCGATCCAACGAGCGGGATCTTCCACCCTCGGTGCGCCGTCGTCAATCTGGCACACCCGTTTCCCACGAAACAGTTGATCCCACTGTCGCTGGATGGATCCCGTGATCCCCGCTCCTGTCGATCCACAAACTGACTCACAGGATACGGGCTCATCAGCCCGGGCCATGCTGGAGACCCCACTGAACAAAATCGACCAACCGAGAACAAGAATCCCCGCGCCCACCATCCGAATCAGTTTAACACGGAGCGAGAGCGGAGTTCGTCAAGCTTTTTGATCGGGGCCGTATTCCACCGCGATTACACTGAATTCGTTGAGTGCGGCCGAGGCGTCCATCTCCCAATCCAATCGATCCACTTTGGTGGCCCCGAGCACATCCGACAACACGGGCAAGAGGGCTTCCCGGCTAGCGGGAGCCGCCTTCAACACGAGCCTCGTCACCGGTCGGGCAATCGATACCTTGGAAAGGGTCTTTTGCTGGTTGATGGCACTCAATGCCGCCATCGCCGCATCGAAACTGACCGAATTCCCCTCAGGGATCCCTTCAAAATCAGCAGAGGAAGGATACGATGCCAGGTGGACACTCCCTTCTTTGCCGAAACCGAAGCTCCAAACCTCCTCAGTTGTGTAAGGCAGGAATGGGGCGAAAGCCCTTAAAAACACCTTCAGACCGAAGCGGGCCGCGTGAACCGCGGAGGCTTTTTTCTGGAGCGCCTCCGCACCTGTTTTTTCGCCCCAAGTCCGGGACTTCACCAATTCCAGATAGGCATCCGTGAAATGGGACCAGAAGAACTTTTCCATCTCCATCAGGGCCTGAGCCGGCTCGAACTCCTCGAAGGATCGGGCAGCAGCTTCGGCCTGGACCTTCAACTTCGACAAAAAGGCGAGATCGAGCGGTTCGGTCACAGCACCCTCGATCGCACTGTTCGAGAGCACGAACTTACCCGCATTGAAGAGCTTCATGGCCAAACGGCGTCCGATCTTCATCACGCCCGGATCAAAAGCGGTATCGACCCCGTAGCGAGCGAGTCCGGCCCAGTACCGGACCGCATCGGCTCCAAATTCATCGATAAACTGCGCCGGCGTCACCACGTTGCCTTTCGACTTCGACATTTTTTTCCGGTCTGGGTCGAGAACCCAACCTGAAATCATGATGTGCTTCCAAGGAATTTTTTCCTCGTGGAGCATGGCCTTGGCGATCGTGTAAAACGCCCAAGTCCGGATGATCTCGTGTGACTGGGGACGCATGTCCATCGGGAAAATCTTCTTATGCCGGCCGGGATTCAATTCCCATTGGGAGCCGAGCTGAGGCGTCAGGGAAGAAGTGAACCAGGTATCGAACACGTCCGCCTCACCGATGAACCCCCCCGCCTTTCCGCGCTGATCTTCACGGTAACCTGCGGGCACATCCGACATCGGATCGACCGGTAGCTGCTCTTTGGAAGGCAACAAGGGTCGGGAATAGTCCACCGAGCCCCGTTCATCAAGCGCGTACCAGACCGGAATACTGACCCCGAAAAACCGTTGGCGACTCACACACCAGTCGATACTCAGGTTCTCGGTCCAATTCTTGAATCGAGAATACATGAACTCGGGGTGCCACTTCACACGGGACCCGTACTCGATGATTTTTTCTCGCTTGTCGACGAGCTTCACGAACCACTGTCGTGTGGTCATGATCTCGACCGGACGGTCTCCTTTTTCGTAAAACTTGACGGCATGCTGAATGGGTTTGGGCGGGGCCTTCAAGGCACCGGACTCCTGAAGGAGTTCCACCACGGCCTTCTGGGCCTGTTTCACGGTTTTGCCTTTGATTTTTTCGTAATGTCCGTTCGCCACTTCCGGATCCACAGAGGGAAAAACCTCCGAACCGAAGGTGACCGCCTGCAGGCGTCCGTCCCGTCCGATGATCTGGCGGAGCGCAAGCTTCTGCTCCCGCCACCATTGGACATCGGTTTGATCACCGAAGGTACAGACCATCAAAATTCCGGTTCCTTTTTCAGGGTTCACGAGCTCACTTCCGAAAATCGGAATCTTGGCACCAAACAGCGGACTGATCGCGGTTTTACCAATCAGGGCCCGATAGCGCTCATCGGTCGGATGGGTCGCAATCCCCACACAGGCGGGAAGAAGCTCGGGGCGCGTGGTGGCGATCACAAAACTGCCACCGCCTTCGACCCGGAATTCGATGTCATGGAATGCTCCGGGGATCTCCCGGTCTTCGAGCTCGGCTTGCGCCACAGCGGTCTGGAAGTCGGTATCCCAGAGAGTGGGGG
>CANHQK010000041.1 GCA_947462765.1 Bdellovibrionales bacterium | reverse complement strand
GACTTCCCGGATGGCTTGAGTGATGCGCTCGAGACCGAGTAGGAGTTCGCGATCCTCTGGCCAGCCGTAACCGATCCTCATGTAGCGGCGCTCCTGCTCGAACCAGTGTCCTGGGCCCACGTAGGTCTTGAGTTTACGGTTCAGAGTCTCATAGAAACGGTCGGCATCAAGCGACTTCCAGACCGACTCGCGGAAACGCGGAAAGGCCACACAGCCGCCGGTCGGTTCCACCCACTCCAGGTACTCCTGCCCGTCCATCCATTTTTTCATCAATCCGAACCGGCGGTCGAGATCCTGAAGAATCCGGGGTAGGAATTCGTGCTTTCTCGAAGTGAATTGAAAAGCGATTTCCTCGTCCAATGCCGAGCCACAGATCTGGATTTGTTCCTTCGCTGCAAAAAAGGTCTCAAAAAGTTCCGGATTTCGGTTCATCAGCCAGCCGATCCGGATGCCAGGAAGCCCGTAGGTTTTTGAAAAACTCGCCACGCTGATCACATGATCACCGAGCGTGGCAGCGTAGGGTACCACTCCTCCACGATTCATATCACGGTAGGTCTCATCGACCAGAAGGAGACAACCCGCCTCCGCCGTGATCCGTACGATTTCAGCGATTTCCTCAGGACTCGAACAAACTCCGGTGGGGTTATGGGGAACGGTGATGCTTACCAAACGGGTGTTTGGAAGAATCGCGTGCCGGATCCGGTCTGGATCGAGGCGGTAACCGTCTTCGAAACGCAGGTCGAGGAATCGGATGTCTGCACCGATCGCCCGGGGAGTCTCGATATTCGTGGCATAATTCGGACGGACCACGAGTAAGCCATCATCCTTCGACAGAATCGACGTGGAGATGATGAACAAGGCCTGGGCCGCACCCGAAGTGATCAGTACATTCTGAGGGGGGATCAGTCCGGATGTCTCCGAGGCCAACAGGGACCGGAGGCCCTCATGCCCACGATGATCGACATAGGAAAGCACCAGATCTTCCAGGCGGAGTCCGAGGTCGCGAAAATGGAAGTCCGGCATTGAGCTTTCGGTCAAATTGCATTCCAGGTTGTCGTATCCCAATTCTTCCGGCGCCTCGATCTCGATCGGCATTCTCAGGTATCTCATGCCGCACATCGTTCCACAGCCCGGTTGGGTGCGCAACTCGGTCCGCTTCGAAAATCCATGCTAAAGGCAGGAGGATGGTTTAATCTCCAAGAGTGGCGCCCCCCAGGAAAATCCTCGTTGTCGATGACGAACCTGAAATCCGATCCCTTCTGGCCGATGATCTTGAGGATCTCGGAGAAGTAGTCGGAGCAGAGAATGGTGATCAGGCCATTCGTTTGCTCGAGCAAAATCGGTTTGATGTCGTTATTTCTGATTATTCCATGCCCGGCATGAGCGGATTGGAACTTTTACGGCGGTTGAACGCCAGCGGAAAAGAGATTCCTCTCATCTGGATCACAGGGCGTTCTTCGCGAGAGTTGGTCATCGAAGCCTGGAAGGAGGGGGTTTTCGACTATTTCGAAAAGCCTTTCGACCTCGGGCAGATCCGGAAAAGTGTGATCACCGCGCTCTCCCTGGCGGATCCCCTAAAGACGGCCAGTACAGATACGGGGTCTGGCCCTTGGACCCCGGAGCTGGATCCGGCATTGGAGGCCCCTGTGCGCCACAAGGCCGGACAGGCCGGGCTCGAACCTTCCGAGTATTTGTGCCGTCTGATCCGGAAAGATCTCGGAATCATTGAGTGATTTTCGTTTGAGAGTCCTCCCTAAATCGGGTATGGTTTGGGCCTATGAAATTCAAACTCGATTCCAAAAGGCTGATCCAAATCCATGATCTCATGGTGAAGTCTCGGGTTCTCGAAGAGCGCCTGATCAGGATGTACAAGCAGAACGACGGGTACTTCTGGATCGGGGGTCCGGGTGAGGAGGCGTTCTCGGTTCCTCTCGGGTTGCAGGTGAACAAGGGTGCCGGACTTGATCATGACTATTTGCACCTGCACTACCGCTCGAGTCCGATCATGCTCGCCATGGGTGCCGAGCCGATCGATTCCATGAGGCAGATGAAAAACACCGCCACCGATCCCTACTCGGGTGGACGGAACTTTGCGAATCACTATTCCAAGCGTGATTGGAACGTAGTGCCGGTCTCTTCGACGATCGAAACACAGTATTTGACCGCCATCGGTACCGCGATCGGCCAGACCCGGAAGGGTTGTAAAGGGATCACCATCGTGAACGGTGGCGATTCCGGTACCGCCGAGGGAGATTTCGCTTCAGCGCTGGTTTGGTCCTCGCGTCCTGCCATGCCTCTTCCGATGCTCATGATCGTGACAAACAACGGGGTTGGAATTTCAACACCCTACTGCTCCCAGTTCGGTGGGGAATCCATCGCAGCCCGCGGGAACGCTTTCGGAATCAAAAACCGGGTGATCAACGGCAATGATGTCGAAGAAAGCTGGTTCGCTCTCGAAGAGGCGATTCGCTATGTGCGTGAAGAACGAAAGCCCTTCCTGCTTGAAGCGCGGGTTTCGCGTCTTTACGGGCACTCTTCGGCGAGCGGAGCGAATTTTGTAGCCGGGGAGGAGGACTCTCTTTCTTTGTTCGAGCAGAAGCTCGAATCCGCGAAGGTCCTGACCCGAGCCAAGATGGATAAGATCCGCGAGGACTACAATGCCCAGATGCTCGAGCAGAGCAAACAAGTGAAACAGGAACCCGCACCGAGTGGCGATACGATCTACGATCATGTCTACTACGGTCAAAAGGGGAGGTACTGGTAATGGCAAACATGGCACAAGCCATTCGGATGGCTCTTCATTACGGTGAGAAGAATTTAGGACTCCAGCATGTGTTCGGTGAGGATGTCGGTCCACCGCTCGGGGGTGTCTTCACCTGTACCCAGGGTCTCACCACCACGTGGAACTCACCGCTTGACGAGCGCGGGATTGTCGGAGCCGCGATCGGTCTCGGATTCGCTAATGTCCGGAGTGTCGCCGAAATCCAATTCTGCGATTACATCTACAACACCATCGATTTGTTGAAGTTGGGAGGCATGTCGACCTGGTCGACCAACGGCGATTGGCCGTGCCCTTTCACCATCATGACACCTGTGGGTGCCGGGATCCGTGGCTCGATCTATCATTCGCATTCGTTCGATGCGATGATGACCCACATTCCGGGCTTCAAAATCGTAATGCCTTCGAACCCCCTGGATGCTTACGGGCTGCTGCTCGCGTGCATGAAGGATCAGAATCCGACCATGTACCTGAAACCGAAAGCCCTGCTCCGCGTGGACGGCGAAGAACCGATTCCGGGCGAGCCTCCTCTGACAGCCGAGGGCAAGAAGCAGTTGAAGGAAATGATCGATGCTCCACTCGGAGATCGCTCCCAGTGGAAGCCCCGTTGGCCTGAACTCGAGGATTACACGGTTGAGATCGGAAAAGGGAAGGTCGTTCGTGAAGGGGATCAGGTCACGGTGGTCACTTACGGACGCCATGTGTTGATCGCTCGCGACGTTGCGGATCAGCTTCGTTCCGAAGGGATTTCTGTGGAAGTGATCGACATGAGAACCCTTTGGCCCTACGACTGGAATCTCATTTCCGCGTCGATCCGGAAGACGCGCCGGGTGATCTTCATCAATGAAGACACGGAGGTTACGAACTTCGGAGAACACCTGCTCCGCCGCACCATCGAAGAGCATTTCTATGAATTGCACGCACGTCCGCGTCTCCTGGCGGGAGCTTTTGTCCCGGGTATCGGACTGGCTGACAATTTGGAAAGCGCATCGGTGCCGCAGGCTTCTGACATCCTGAGGGCCTGTCGGGAGATTGTCGAAGAGCAGCCCTGATAGTTTATTGACTTTTGAACTATTCAGAGTTAGGGTTCGGCCCATGAAATTGGTCTCAACTCTCTCTGTTGTGGCACTCTTGGTCCTGAATGGCTGTTCCTCTGCGCAAGCTTGCGGAGATCCGAACCTCCCTGAGGTCCGTACGGTCCAATCGGTCGACTTGAACCGGTACCTGGGGACTTGGCACCAGATCGCTTTTTTTCCCACCCGTTTCCAGGGTAAGTGCAAAATCGACACAACCGCCACCTACGGACTCCTTCCGGATGGTCGCATCAGTGTACGAAACGAGTGCACTCGCCCCGATGGCAAGCGGAAGTCGATCGAGGGTTCTGCCCGGGTCGTCGACAAGGGTTCGAACGCTCGATTGAAGGTGAAGTTTTTCTGGTTCGCGCCAGCAGGTGATTACTGGATCATCGAGCTCGACCCGGATTACCAGGTGGCCGTGGTGGGAGCTCCCGACCGTAATTACCTCTGGATTCTGTCCCGTACTCCACGGATCAGCCGCTCGTTGTACGAGAATCTGGTCGCACGTGTCGCCGCCCAGCAATTCGACGTGAAGCGAATCGAGCTCACCAGCGAGCTTCTTCCCTGATTCCCGACCTCGAATCCGGTTGCCCCATTCGGCAGGCTTTGTTAGGCTCCTTTCATCATGAAAAAGCCTGATTTTGACGCCGTTTTGAACGCCCTACGCACTGTCAACGATCCTGATCTGAAGCGCGATCTCGTCACGCTCGGGATGATCCGGGATCTGAAGGTTTTCGACGACGGCAAGGTCACGTTCCGGATCGTCCTGACCACTCCTGCCTGCCCTCTGAAGGAGCAGATCAAATCCGATGCCGAGCGCGCGGTTCGGACCGTGGATGGCGTGAAGCTCACCGAGATCGTGATGGATGCTGAAGTCCGTCGTCATGGCAAGGTCGGTACGGGTGCCCTGGCTGAGAAGGGGATTCCGGGAGTGACCCACATCCTCGCAGTCTCGAGTGGCAAGGGTGGGGTGGGAAAGTCCACCGTTTCGGTGAACCTGGCCACTTCTTTGGCACTTGAAGGAGCGAAGGTCGGCTTGCTCGACGCAGACATCTACGGCCCGAACATTCCGACCATGATGGGTGTGACCGAAAATCCCAAACTGTTTGTGGACCCCGAGCGTGGAGAGATGTTCGTACCGCCGGTGAGCCATGGTGTGAAAGTGATGTCGATGGGGTTTCTGATCCAGGGTGATCAACCCGTGATCTGGCGTGGTCCGATGCTGCACAATATCCTCAATCAGTTTTGCACCAAGGTGGAGTGGGGCGAGCTCGATTACCTCGTGCTCGACTTGCCACCGGGTACCGGCGATGTCCAGCTCTCCTTGGCACAAATGCTTCCCATGACCGGTGCGGTGATCGTGACTACGCCCCAGGAGATCTCCCTCCAGGATGTCAGGAAAGCGCTGAACATGTGGGAAAAGGTGAAAGTGCCGGCCCTCGGTGTCGTGGAGAATATGAGCTGGTTCACTGCTGACGACGGCAAACAGTACCGGATTTTCGGAGAAGGCGGTGGGGAGTTGCTCGCCAAAAAGTTCAACACCCGGGTCCTCGAGAAGATGCCATTGGTTCCTTCCGTCCGCGAGGGCGGTGATGAAGGCAAGCCGATCGTGGTCCGTCAGCCGGAGTCTGAAGCGGCCACTCTTTTCCGCAGTCTTGCGAGGAAAGTCGCTCAGGAGGTCGCCATCCGTGCCGCAGATGAAGCTGCGGCTCCTTCGCTCCAGATCGGGAACTTCCAGTCCACATGATGCTCGTGACGGGAGCGGCAGGATTCATCGGTTACCGGGTCGCGAGAGCCCTGCAGAAGCGGGGACTCCCGGTGATCGCGGTCGATGAACTCCTTTTTTTCGAGTCCCGGCAGGAACATTCGGATTTGAATCCTGTGCTCAAGGTTTCGCCGGAACAGGTGCTCGAGGATGCTTTTTACGATGGACTCGAAGAAAAGGGGACACCCATACGTGCGGTGTTTCATCTGGGTGCCAGTTCGGACACCACCGAGATGAGGGTGGATTTCCTGAAGCGGGTCAATGTCGATTATTCCAAGAGATTGTGGGAGATCTGCACCGCGAGAAAGATCCCCTTCCTTTATGCCTCATCCGCGGCCACCTATGGTGCCGGCGAGCAAGGGTATGAAGACGAAGAAGATCGTATGCCCTTGCTTCGGCCCCTCAATCCATACGGCGAGTCGAAAAGGCAATTCGATCTTTATGCGGTTGAGCAGGACCGGTTAGGGTGTGCTCCACCCTCGTGGAGCGGGTATAAGTTCTTCAACGTTTACGGTTTCGGAGAACGCCACAAGGGCCGCCAATCCTCAGTGGTGCTCCAGGGTTTCGACCAGATCCGCGAAAAGGGCTTTATCCGGCTGTTCAAGAGTCACAAAGAGGGGATCGCGGACGGAGAGCAGAAACGCGATTTCGTCTTCGTTGACGACGTCGTGAATGTGATGCTTTGGGCGCTCGATACCCGGCTCAAACGTGGGATTTTCAACCTTGGGTCCGGTCAGGCCCGTTCGTTCAAGGATCTTGCCATCGCAACGTTTCAGGCACTCGGTCAGGAGCCTCGGATTGAATTCATCGATACTCCGATCGAGATCCGGGATCGTTACCAGTATTTCACCGAGGCCAGAATGGAAAAGCTGAGAGGTGCCGGGTATTCGGCCGCCTTCACTTCGCTCGAAGATGGAGTGAGGAAGACTGTTGAAGCGCTCCGTGCGGGACATGTCTGAATCTGATCGGATCCGGAGATTGATGGAAACGGTTCCTCCAGCGGAGATGGAACCCCGTCCTTATCAGGAGGAACGTGAATTTTCCAGGCGACTCGATCTTGAGCTCGGATTCGACATTGCGGGCTGTGAGGCACGGGTGATCCTCGAGCACCCTGCGACACCTTGGGCCGGTCTCGATCCGGAGACTTTGCAAACTCCCTATGCCGAGCTGAGAAGGATGCTGTCGCGGGCTGCTCCGTTACCGGGGTCGCGGATTGCCGATATCGGTGCGGGGTACGGGCGAATGGGCTTGCTGGTCGGAGCACTCCATCCCGAGCTTCATTTCACCGGGGTGGAGATTTGTCCGGTTCGAGCCCTGGAGGGGGGCCGTATGTTGGCACGTTTTCCGAATGTGGATTGGCGATGCGGGGATGTGACCTCAGACTCAGAGCCGTTTCCCGAGGCGGATCATTATTTCATCTATGATTTTTCGGGTCTAGAATCGTTATTTCGAGTGATCGATCGGCTCAAGTCCGTTGCCCGCAAAAGAAAGATCACGGTCATTGGCAGGGGCCGGAGGACACGCGATCATATCGAACGCATGGAACCTTGGCTGAATGCGATGGTTCCTCCCCGGCATTTCGGAAACTTCTCGATCTACACATCCGCGGATTGACGGGGGTCAGTTCCAGTTCACCTTGACTTCGGTATCGGTTCCGTCGGCTTTTCTCATTTTGACAAAGCCGTTTTTCCTGCCGTACTCGAAGATATCGCGGGTGACTTGTACGTCCTGCTGGCAGTACTGGATGATCTTGTCGATCTCACCTTTTTTCCACCATTCCACTGCCAGAAGCCCGTCAGCGGACTTGCCGGTGTTCAGGGTCCCCTGGGCTAGTTTTTCGAGCTTCAAAAACTTCTGCCGGGTCAGGGTCTGTACGTCGTACATGATGTCAAACACATCCAGCCGATCGAGCGGAAGGCCATAGGCTTGAAGAATGATCAGATCGAAGCCCCGGATGTTGTATCCGATCACCAAGCGCTCCTGGCAGAGATCATTGAGCTTTTCGATCTCGTTCTCCCGGAAGGTCAACATCTTCTGGACTTTGGAATCGTAGGCGCAGGCGATCGAGATCTTGAGCTTGTCAATGTGGCCCCAGCCCCCCACATCATCCACCAGGTTCTGGGTCTCGAGATCCACCACCAGGTAATGCTGATTCCTGAGAAAAAGACTCGAAGGGACCACGTCCTCCGAGAAGGGCACCGCGTTCAGGTGTTTCCAGTAGCTCGGGTTCAATCTGATGCGGAGTCGGTCGTTGCTGGACAAGGTCAACCTCGGAGTGGTTTTTTGAATTTCATTGTAAATTGGCCCGAATGACGCTAGATTTCAACCCGAATTTTATGAAAGCCCATTCATCCATCCGTTTATTCAAAAATCCCGTTCTTGAGGCGCTCACCCACGTCCATCCTTCGGTTCCCTTTCTGATCTGGATCCCGATCGTGGTCTATCAAACCGTTCTCGCTGTGCGGTCTGATCTCGGTTGGACCGGGACTGCATCCTGGTTTGCGCTCGGTGTCCTGTTCTGGACGCTGACCGAGTACTCGATGCACCGGTGGGTGTTTCACTACCAGGCCGAGAGCCGTTTCGGGAAGTATCTGGTTTTCTTGTTCCATGGGATCCATCACGATGATCCCCAGGATCCCACCCGTTTGGTCATGCCTCCGGTGGTGTCGCTGAGTCTCGGCGCCTTGTTCTACGCCCTGTTTGTAGCGGTCATGGGTGTCGAGTTTACCCGACCGTTTTTTTCGGGATTCATCGGTGGTTACCTGGTTTACGATTACATTCACTTCGCAACCCATCATTTCCGCCCAAGAACGGCATGGGGTAAGTCTGTGAAAGAACACCACATGAAGCACCACTACCTCAAAAAAGGGGGGAAGTGGGGGGTGAGCACCCCTCTCTGGGACGTGCTTTTCGGGACGATGAAGGGCGAGTGAGCCGATCGGGTTGACTTTTCGACTCGAATTTTGTTATCAATGTGTTTTTCGAAAGGATCTAAAGTTTATGGTTAAAGTTCGTCTTCAGCGCATGGGTTCCAAGAAGAATCCCCAGTATGTGATCGTCGCCGCTAACGACAAAGCATCGCGTGATGGAAAGTTTTTTGAGAAAATCGGCTTCTACTTCCCCAAGGCTAAAGAAGCCAAGGACAAGTTGAAAATCGATCTGGCCAAGTTCGAATCCTGGAAAGCCAAGGGCGCGCAGGTGTCCTTGACCATTGAACAGATCGTCAAAGCCGCGAAATAAAGCTGTTTCCGCTGAAGCGGAGGAACCATGTCAGAAATCAAGGCCCAGAGCGAGCTCAGCCGCATGATCGAAATCATCGCCAAGACCCTGGTGGATCTTCCCGATGAAGTGAGTGTGGCTGAAGTGGTCGGAGAAAATACAACCGTTATCGAGCTCAGGGTGGCCAAGACGGACATTGGTAAGATCATCGGGAAGGAAGGAAAGACCGCCAAGGCGATCCGGACCATCCTGCTCGGCGCAGCGACCAAGATCAAACGTCGGACCGTGCTCGAAATCGTCGAGTAAGGTCTTCTACGGGTAAAGGTTCAGCCGCGGAGTCATCCTCCGCGGCTTTTTTTTTGAATGGCATTGAATCGAATCTCCTACATCACACTGTTCCCGGAAGCGATCGATCAGGGGCTTGCACACAGCCTGGTTGGCAAGGCAAGGGAGTCAGGCAAGGTCAGTTTGGATTTCACGCAGATCCGCGATTTCGCCCGGGACAAGCACCGTTCCGTGGATGATGTCGTGTTCGGTGGAGGTGCGGGGATGTTGCTGAAGCCCGAGGTGATGCATGAAGCCTGGCGGTCAGTGACCGGCCTGACGGACAGGACCGGTCACGTGAGCGATCGGCCTCACACCATTCTCCTGTCTCCGCAAGGCAAGTGCCTGACCCAGGAGCGTGCCCGCGAGTTGGCCACAGGTCCCACCCATCTGGTGGTGGTTTGCGGACATTATGAAGGGGTCGATGAACGTTTCATCGAGGCCTGCGTGGATGAGGAGCTTTCGATTGGTGATTACATCCTCACCGGGGGAGAGTTTGCCGCGATGGTGTTGTCAGATGTGGTGATCCGACTTCTCCCCGGTGTGGTTGGAAACGAGGACTCCGTGCTGAACGACAGTCTGGAGGACGGCCTGCTGAAAGCCCCCCAATACACCCGTCCACGCGAGTTTCTCGGAAAGCCCGTTCCGGAAATTCTGCTCTCCGGCAATCATGCAAAAATCGAGAAATGGCGACAGGAGCAAGCGTTGGAGCGTACCCGTTTGAAGCGTCCCGATCTTTATGAAGCCTATCAGAGGAGATCCCGCAAGTGAGCCGGCACCGGATCGCAGTGGTGCTCCTTCATCATCCGGTGACGAATCGTTTAGGAGCCCTCACCACGACGGCGGTCACCAACATGGACATTCATGATCTGTCCCGGACCTGCCGGACCTATGAAGTGGATCATTTTTTTCTGGTCTCTCCTTTGGAGGGGCAGCAGGGCTTGGTGGACCGTATTCTCGGATACTGGGGAGCGGATCAGGCCAGAGAGTGGCACCCCGACCGTGCCGAGGCCTTGAGTCGGACGGAGTTTTTGCATGATTTTAATGCGGTTCGCCAGAGGCTCCAGGAGCATTATCCGGGACTTCCGGTTGAAGTGGTGATGCCGGATGCCCGCCCCTTGGGTGGACAGGTCGGGTATGCCGAAACCCGTGAGGCTTGGGCGCGGGAGTCGCCGGAAGTCAAAATCATTGTCCTCGGGACCGGCTGGGGTGTGGCTCCCGAGTTCCATAAGGAAGTGGACCGGTTCTTAGGCCCGATCTACGGTCCCGGTGGTCCTGAGGGGTACAATCACCTTTCAGTGCGGGCCGCCGGAGCGGTGATCCTGGACCGTCTCTTCGGTATTCCTTGAAAAAAGGGTTGTCATCAAGCCGAACCCTTGATATGCGTTAGCATTCCACAACACAAGTTTTTTGAACAATCTGTTCGGAGTTAGACCATGGCACAGAAGGTAGTGAAGCGTAAATCCAGAAGAAAAGCCCAGTATGACCGTTCGAGCGGCTTGTCCGCGGCCGTAGCGGCTGTGGATGCAGGGCTCATGCGCCAGGATCTTCCTGAGTTCGCAGCAGGCGACACCATCAAGGTGCACGTGAAGATTAAAGAGGGCGAAAAAGAGCGGATCCAGATGTTTGAAGGAACCGTGATCAAGCGCGGAAACCGTGGCGGTGGCAAGTCCTTCACCGTTCGTAAAATGTCTCACGGCGTGGGCGTCGAGCGTATTTTCCTCGAGAGCTCTCCAAGCGTGGCCGAGGTCGAAGTCGTCGCACGCGGTAAGGTCCGTCGCTCCAAGCTCTACTACTTGCGCGGACTCGAAGGTAAGGCTGCCAAGATCGAGCGGGATGTCCAATCCCGTGAGTCCGCTGCCGCTTCCGCTGCAGCGAAGGCGACCACCAAGAACTGAATCGTCCAATCATGAAATCGAAAAAGCCCGAGGCACGGGATCCGGATTTGAAATCCGAAGCGGCCTCGGGTTTTTTTTTGCCGGGAGCACTCATCATCGGAGTCGATGAGGTGGGCCGCGGGTGCCTGGCCGGGCCGGTTGTCGCGGGAGCGGCAGCGCTCGATCCCAAGATCCTCGCAGAGCTCGGATTCAATGAAAGTGGCAAGCGCCCCGCGGGTCTGCAGGATCATCCCTTGCTCCGGGTGCGGGACAGTAAGTTGATTCCGGAGGACGAACGGGAACCCTTATCGAGGGAGCTTGCCTCGGTGGTGAGCGGATTCGTGGTGGCCGAGGCCACAGTCGAAGAAATTGCCGAGTTGAACATCTTGCACGCTTCGCAGTTGGCCATGGCTCGTGCCGTGGAATCCTTGGAGCGTAAGATAGGAAAGCGTGCAGATCGGGTGTGGGTCGATGGCAATCGCGTTCCGGAGCCTCTTCGGGATCGAGGAGCAGCCCTCGTCAAAGGGGATTTGAAATGCCTGTCGATCGCCGTGGCCTCAGTGTTTGCCAAGGTTCATCGGGATCGTTTGATGAGTGAGCTCGATGTGCGCCATCCCGGTTACGGATTGTCCCGTCACAAGGGGTATCCCACTCCGGCACACCAGGCGGCCATCCGCGAATACGGTGCGACTCCCATTCACCGTCGCGGTTTCAAGGGAGTCTGATCTCAGACGGCGCCACCCGTTTCATCCGATAGAGGGCGCTTCCAGAGGCGATCAAAGGCTATCGGAGTCGGTGCGAGCAGGTGAGTCAGCATGGTCTTCACATAGGCGGCCTCGGGCGTGAGATCGGCACACCATTTGACCCCCGCTTGTTTCAGGATTTTACCTGACTCGTAGGATCCCATCTGAAGGGGCGCGTGGGAGCGTTCGGTGATGGCCAGCAGTTGAGTACCGTTCTGACGGGCCCGACGGATGAATTCCATGAAGCCCGGGTGCAAGGTCGGCGCCGTGGCAGAAGGGTAAAGGGTCAACAAGATGGAGTCCAGTTGCTTCAGCGAGGCCCCATCAAAGCAGTCCGAGGGAAATTCCGGAGTGACCTCGGTTTTCAGGATTCGAGGAAGGGACGCGGGAGGCGAAGAAAGCGAATCGATTAAGGGCGCTTGTTTACGAATCTTCGGCAGGGATCGGATGATGGACTCGTATTGAATACCACTGCCGACGCGGGCCAGGCGGGGAAATCGGGGACTTTCGAACGCACCGAAATCAAAAGCACTGTGTTTCCGGACCCTGCTCCCGAGGTAGACCTCGTCGTGGAAGGCAACCGTCACACGATGCTTTAATTCCTTAGGCCCGTTCGCCGCGACCTCCAAGGCGGTCAGAAGATTCGAACGGGCATCGTTTCGAAGCGAATAGAGCGGTTTTTGAGCACCCGTGAGGACAACCGGACGGGGACAGGGACTCAGTAACATCGAGAGCGCTGCCGCGGTGTAGGCGAGGGTATCCGTCCCATGCAAGATCACGACTCCGTCAAAGGTTCTGGAGGAGGATCGGATTTCTCGGGCGAGCCGGATCCAGTGCTCGAGGCCCATCTGGCAGCTATCCAGATTGAACACCACCCGGATGGTGCAGTCGGCGATACGGGTCATTTCCGGGGCTCGGGCCAGGAGTCGCTTTTTCAATGCGGACGCGGAAAGATCGGGAATCTCCAGGTTTTCATCCATCCCGAAGGTTCCGCCTGTGTAAAGCACGAGAATTTTGGGGCGTTTCATGGGCACAGTATAACGAATTTAACTGACTTCCACCGTGATTTATGATTGGCTCAGGGGAACGTTTTTCAAGAAAGGGCCTTTGCCATGTCAGCACCTCAACGCGTCATTTCCTTCCATTATACTCTCACGGATTCTTCGGGCGAGGTGATTGATACCTCTCGTGATTCCCAGTCTCCCTTTGCTTACCTCGAGGGCATGGGGCAGATCATTCCCGGGCTCGAGCGCGCCATGGCTCTGCTGACTGTTGGAGACAAACGGAAAATCGAGGTTGCCGCTGCTGATGCCTATGGAAACTTCGATGATCAGTTGGTGGTTGAAGTTCCTAAAGACAAGCTCCCGACCACTGAAGACCTCCAGGAAGGCGATCAGTTCCAAGCAAACGGACCTCAAGGCGAAGTCCTGTTGTTCCGCGTGATCGAAGTGCTCGGTGAGACCGTGAAACTTGATGGAAATCATCCCCTGGCCGGTGAAGATCTCGTATTCGATGTTGAAGTCATGGGGATCCGGAACGCTACCGCTGAAGAGATCGCCCACGGGCATGCTCACGGCGAAGGCGGACATCACCACCACTGAGCATCAGCTGGTCGGTTACCCGATCAGATTGAAATTTTTGCACGTTTGAAGAGAGCATCTCGTTTCAAAATCGAGATGCTCCTTCCTTTTTGAGAGATCAAACCCTCGTCTTCGAACTGAGCCAGTGTCCGGATGACGGTTTCAGTCGTGGTGCCTGCCCATTCGGCGATTTCCTTCCGGGTCCAATTTTTCTCCTGGAAGTTCTCGCGGAGGAACAGGAGGGCTTCTGCGATCCGTTCGGGAGCCGGAGTCGAGGAGACCCGATGCATCCGGGTTTCCATCATTCTGAAATCCTCCGACAATTGCTTCAGGAATTTGAGAGCGAGGTCCGGGTTCTTTCCCACCAGGTCGAGGATGGTCGACCTCGGAATGAAGCAAACTTCGACCGGTTCGGACGCAATCGCGGAACTCAGATAGGGCTCATCACTGAAGAGAGCCCGATAGCCCACCATCGAGCCCGACCCGTAAACCTGTGCGATTTGGGTCTTTCCCTCATCGTCCTGGATCTCGAGTTTTACAGTACCGGACATGATGCAGAAGATGCCTGAGGCGGGATTGCCGGAATAGAACAGGTTCTGCCCGGCCTTGAAGTGCTGGTGAAATTTGGCTTCATCGATCTGCTTGAGCTCTTCTCCTTTGATCGAACAGAGCAGGCTTTGGCTCCGGCTACCGCAATCTGAACAGCTGTTTTTTTTTGGGAGATTCACTTTCTGACTCCTGAAGCGGCAAGAAGAGATTGAATCGTCAGAATCAACCCCAGTGATAACATCTGTTGATGCAGGACTTTACCCTCCCAGAAGGTCACATTCGTCAATCCGTTGAAGTGAAGCAGAACGAGCCCTATCGCGATTCCACGACTGAAATCACCCCATCCCGGAAGCCCTCGCTCATCGGCCATACGGCCCGTGTTCCATGCCAGTCGGAGAGTGAAAACGAGGTAAATCAGGAATGCAATCAGTCCGAGGATTCCGGCACCACCGAGCATCTCGAAATAATTGCTATGGGCGTGACCCCAAAAGTAGCTCTTGTAGGTATCAGGGTGCTTTTCCTTGAAATAGTATTGTGACATCTCCTGGGTCGCGAGCCATCCGATTCCGGTTACAGGACGGTGTTTGAAGAAATCAAGATTCGCCTCCCAAAGGCGGAAACGGTCCTGGATCCCCATGCTGTTCCGGATCCGCTCACTGACCGCGGGAGTTTGGGCGGCGAGGGTGAGACCAAGAATCAATGCTGCCACGCTTGCAAGAAGGACTCTGGGCTTCAGGTACCTCATAAACAGCAGCACGAGACCGATCGGGATGGCCAACCAGGCTGTCCTCGCATAACTCAAGAAGAGAATGATGAGTCCTGAGACCCCGACGAGGGCCGGGAACCACTTGATGGTGCGATCCCGGTTGTAGGCACCCATTGCGACTGCAAGTGCAGTGAAAGTCGGAAATGGGATGATGCTGGAAACCGACAGATGGTGCCCGAGGAACAAGATGGCATGGAAATGGTCGGGGTTGGTCGGAATGACCTGGGGGTTCGGCCAACCCGTGAAGAATTGGATGATCGCGATGGGAAGCAGGGCGAGCAAGGTGCCCCACCAGACGCGCCGGAGAAAGTTGAGAGCGGGCAAAGACTGACCGGCATGAGTCCGGAAGGCGGAGACGAAAATGAAGGGAATGAACAAGTACCAGAGTTTTTCGAAGGCTCTGAGACTCAAAGCCGGGGAGTGTCCCGCATAAGAGTAGGGCCAGAACAGCATGGCCAGAAGACTGATCACGCAGCTTAAGGCGAGAACAAGTGAGGTCTTCGCAAGAGGAACCACTCCGTCTAGGTCGAAGATATCGGATGGCTGTTTTCCGCCGAATCGGTAGGGAATCACACACCAGAACAAGAGCAGGATTGCGAAACTGATGTTCATGGGCCCCATGCCGAATAAAGAGCACAATAGATAAAACGCGATGGAGGCCACTCCGATGGAGTTCATGCGAGTTTCCTTTTGAGGTTCTTTTCCAAGTGTCGGGCAAGACGGACAAAGGGATAGCCGATGATAAAATAAAGTGCCGCGACCAGCACGCCCAGTCCGAGGTGATCGAAATAAGTCGAAGCCAATTGTGAATAAACCGTGGTGAGTTCCACCATGGTGATCACCGAAACCAATGAGGAGTCCTTGATCAGGGAAATGAAGTCGTTCGTCATGGGGGGCAGAATGATCCGGTAGGCCTGCGGGAAAATCACATGGACAAAACGCTGAACGGGGTTTAGCGCCAGGGCATGAGCTGCCTCGATCTGGCTCTTCGGTACCGCTTCGATTCCGGCCCGGTAATTCTCAGCCTCATAGGCTCCGTAGTTCAGACCGAGCCCGAGAACAGCGGCCCAGAAGGGTGAAAACTGGATTCCCAGGTGGGGAAGACCGAAAAAGATCAGATAAAGTTGGATCAGGAGCGGTGTGCCCCGGATCAACTCGATCGTGATCTGAGCCATTTTCGACCAGGCCAGATTTCCATAAAGACGCAGGATAGCCAACAAGAGTCCGAACAGAATGGCCACGCCCATAGCCACTACCGATATCTCAAGCGATCGCCAAGCACCCTTCAGTAGGAGAGGGAGAAGGTCCAGATATCGAGCCATCCTTTCACGGAAGGTGAGGATGCGTGTTTTTTGTCCGATCACCTTTTCCATTTCAGAGGGATCGTTCTTGAGACGATCAGGAAGACCCAGGGCTTCTGTGGTGTGCGGATGGAGGAGATTCCATTTCGACAGGATGCGGTTGATCGCCCCATCCTTTTTCATGCCATCGAGTTGGGTATTGATCTCCTCTAACAGGGTTTGGTTTTTGAAGGAAACGGCGATTCCATAAAGCATCGAGCCGACTGGTGGACCGGCGACCCTGAGGCTCGGATTCGGTACCGCATAGTACAGGGCGATCGGATAGTCGATGAAAAACCCGTCAATTCTGCCTCGCTCCACATCCGCATAGCCTGAGGACTCCTCTTCGTAGAAGACCACCTGGGCTCGGGTTTGTTTCTGCAGGATGGCGTGTGCCAGTGATGCTCTGAGTGTCCCGATTTTTTTTGTGCCGACATCGGCGAGTGCGGTGATGGTAGGGTCTCCGGCCCGGACGATCAACTGCTCGAAGGTGGCATAATAGGGGCGGGAGAACGCCACCTCCCGCGCGCGCTCGGGAGTGATCTCGATCCCATTCGCAGCGACATCGTAATCTCCACGTTCAAGGCCGGGGATGAGGGAGTCCCACTCGTTCTGGACAAATACAAGCTTTCTTCCCATCCTTCCGGCAAGCTCGGAAAGGATATCGTACTCGAAGCCTCTGTACTGCTTCGGATTCTCCGGGTCCACAAACATGTACGGGGCTCCAGCTTTGGCGTCTGCAGCCCAGCGCAATTCACCTGTCGAGGCCTGAGCGGAACCCACACCAGTCCCGGTCCAGAGCGAGCACAGCAAAAGTCGCAAAATCAAAGAGGAAAGCACCCTTCAGTGATAGCGCAACAGGGGACCAATGCAACGATTACTTCACGGTCAGGGCCATTTTAAGGATCACGTAACCGGCTTCATTTTCAAGATAGAAGCTGTAGTTGGCACTCGTGATTTTCTCTCCGGGAGTTCCAACAAGAGCGATTTTATCCATGGAGAATTGGAGACCGGAGGGAAGTGCCGTGGGGCCGAGGATCTGAACCGAGCGGGGAACTCCTTGGTCACAGGAGATCCGGTTGTCGGTGATCCGTTGTCCTTGGGAGTAAACCGGATTGGCGGTTTGGAAACGGCAATTCTTCAGTTGCGAAGCTTCGATCGGAAAACTTTGAACCGCGGGAAAAGGGGTTCCACCGGTGAGCTCGTCTTTTGCGCGGGAGCAGGCACTGAGTGAAACCAGAATCAGGACCGCACACCACAGATCAGTTTTTCGGTTCAAAGTCGGTCTCATCATCCCCTCCCGGACGACAGTGTGACACGGGTCATCCTGCCCGACAAGCTTGAAATCAGCCTTTGAAGTCATGGGGTTTGAATCGATCCGGATGGGATTCGTTCCAAGCTGGGAGTTCTCGACAGGCCTTCTCGATTGCGACGAGATGGGGGAGATCCGACCAATCCACCTGGAATCGATCAGCATTGTAGAGTTGGGGAGACAGACAAAAGTCAGCCAGAGTGGGTTGATCACCCACCGAAAAGCGGTCACGGATCGGAGCGCATAAGGTCTCGTAAACCTCGAGACCTTTACGGATGAAATGTTTCGCCCAGGCTTTTTGCTCTTCGGAGTCGGAAGAGTGGCGGTGGAGAACGGGCAAGTTCTGGATCGGCTGGATGCCCGCATTGATAGTCTCGGCCAGTGCCCAACATCTCGCTTTGAGATAGGGATCTTCCGGCAAGAGTCTCTGGGTACCGGGGTGGCTGTCCTCAAGATAAAGCAGGATCGCCAGACTTTCGGTCAGGCGCCTGGGTTCTTGCCCCGGGATCTCAAGGACTGGAACAAAGCCCGCAGGATTCCGCTCCAAGTGTGCCGGAGACTCGGAGGTCCCGTCCAGCAGGCTCACCGGTACCGGCTCATAAGGGATTCCCTTCTGGTGCAGGGCGAGTCTCACCCTCCAGGAGGAAGACGATCTCCAGTAATGATAGAGGCGGTAAGTCCCTGAATGCCCGCTCATGCCTGTTCCCGGATAATCCGGTTTTCGAGGGTCCCGAGCTCCTCGACTTCGAG
>CANHQK010000040.1 GCA_947462765.1 Bdellovibrionales bacterium | reverse complement strand
GTGCCAGTGCCGGTGCCGGTGCCAGTGCCGGTGCCAGTGCCGGTGCCGGTGCCAGTGCCGGTGCCAGTGCCGGTGCCAGTGCCGGTGCCAGTGCCGGTGCCAGTGCCGGTGCCAGTGTTCGTTCCGGTGCCAGTGTTCGTGCCGGTGCCAGTGTTCGTGCCGGTGCCAGTGTTCGTGCCGGTGCCAGTGCCGGTGCCAGTGCCCGTGCCAGTGCCTGTGCCAGTGCCAGTGCCAGTGTTCGTGCCTGTGCCCGTGTTAGTACCGGTGCCTGTGTTAGTACCGGTGCCTGTGTTAGTACCGGTGCCTGTGTTCGTGCCGGTACCCGTGCCCGTGTTAGTACCGGTGCCAGGTAGAGGAATGGTTCCCCCGCTTACGTCTGATGGTTGATTCGACGCAGTGTTTCCACTACCTTTTCCTCCTTTACCCGGACCTTTTTGGGCCCAAGCACCGGAATCCAGCAGACTCAGGATACTGAGTGCCACTAAGCATGAACGCAACAGCCGAAAGTGAGGATGCTTCATATCGAATCCTCTTCGGCAAAAAGTCGTCAAGACTTGAACCGGGTCCGAGATCGCTTAAGGGCAATTCGGGGAAGTTGCGTTACAAAAGTTAGGAACAATACTCAGCGGCATGACCTTGTCCTGGATCGGATCGAATGGAAAGGGCACCAGTCCCCCACCCAACTGATTGCCGGCGAAGCCTCCTGGAGCGCCAGGACCCTGACGGGGTCCGGGTGGCGGTGGCGGAGGCGGAAGTGGACCGCGGACCGGGACTTTTTCCAGTCCTGATTGCTGAATGGCCTCTTTGACCTCACCGCTACTCAGGGCGGCCGGTGCTGCTTCAGGTTTGGTCGCTTGATGGGCAACACCCTGATTCTGACCGAGCGAAACCGGCTGAACTCCAGGGGCAGAAAACACGTCCGCTCTTCCCTCCAGAGTGAAGAACTGTATGGGGCGCGCCTCATCCTTCGGCACGTCGATAAAGACCTCGGTTCCCCTCACACCCATGGTCGCCGATCGGGTCCGGATCCGGATATCACGTCTTGTGCCCCGGTTCAGAATCAATCCTCGGGTTCTCCCGTAACTCAATTCGAGCCCGGCCTTCTCGACATCACTTCCGGGCGCCAGTCCGTATTCTTTCACCACCATGCGGGACTCACTCGAAAGATTGAATACCGTGCCCGTACCGAGGATCAGGGTGGCACGCGCATCCTTCATCACCTCGATCACAGATCCTTCACGGACCTTGGCTCCTTTTTTTACGGGCTTGGCATCGATGAGAACTTTTCCTTCGATCAACCCCACTTGACCGATCACCTTTGCCTCACCGGACTCCTCCGCCATGACAGGCGCACCGAGAAGCAACACACCGACCCACCATACTGATCCCATGCTCACTCCCTTCAAAACACCTGGGCACTGACCTGCATCAACACCACGTTCTTGGTATAACGTGCCGCCGACACAGTGGAAATGTTCTTCTGACCCGAAAAATCGAGCGTCAATGCCCAACGATTCCCGATCGGGCGGCTCAGCCCGGCAGAGAATCTACCCCACAAATCACGTCGACCGCTGTCGGACTCCGGAAAATATTGGCCCCGCAACTCGAATCCGAAAGTATTGAGGAGACCGAGACTCCTGAATAACGGAAGAGATACCGCCCCGGATGCCGGCAAAGTGAATCCGGCCATTCGATAATTGGTACCGCTCGAGTACTGGAGATCGAGGATTGCTCCGAGCATGAGATTTTCTCCGTCGTTACGAAACCACCGACGAAAAAATCTGACTTTGAGATCTCCCCCGGTCCGATCATTGATCGGATCGGTTCCATCGGGCAGAATGAATTTTTGGTATTGAAGTGGCACTTCGATCAGAGTGGTTCTTGATGATTCATCCTCGCGGAACAGGGACCACATCACCCCGCCCTCCCATGAATAGAGATCAAAAGATCCGCGATTGAGCAGAAAAGCATCACCGAAGAGTGTCCATCGAACCGACCCCGACCCGAACGCTAGGTCGACCCTAGAGAACAACGAATTGAAGGAATTCACCGACTCATTCGTATAGTGGGTATAGGTATGGTAGGTTCGCGCCTCGAGAGTCCGGCCGAAAAGTCGTGTTTGATAAGATGCGAAGAGGGATGGATTGATAAAGGGACTGGCGATATCATCCGACGAAGCACCCGCGGCCACATCATCCTCGACCAACAAGACGTTCGAGTCATAGCCTCCGAGCACGCTAGTCGCCAGTCGGAACGACTCCCCCTTTGCCCGAGTCCGGTAAATGGGCAAGGCATCCCCGGGTTTGATTTGGCCTGATTTGATCCAAGCGATCGCCAAGTCGACTGTATCGGTGTGAGCTGAAGCGTCTTTGGCGATACGGTTCAGCAACCTTTTCCCCTCGTCTGCTCTGCCTCCACGAAAAAAGCAGTTTGCGAGACCATATTGCGCGTAAATCTGATCGGCCCCCTTGAGCACCTTAACCGCGCCTTGGTAGGAGTTACAAGCTTCGGCGAATTTCTTCTGCTCGAGCTGCACCTCTCCCAACTGGAAAAGGATACGCCCGTCACGATCGTTCTCTGAGGAGATGTAGTCGAGAATCACCTGCTCCGCACGCTCGTAATCGCGTTGTTCCAGATAGACTTTCGAATAAGTCAGGATCACCTCACGGTTGACATCCTCCCGTGTTCTCTCAGGTTCCTGCGCGAAAGAGGGCACAGAGAGACTCATCAGGGCCCATACTGCCACTCCAATCAAGTATCCCACCCGTAATCCACTCATCGTCCCGACCTTCTCTTGCCCTTTTTTCTCGGATGTGAACTCTTCTGTTGATAACTGCTGGCAGAAAGTTTCAGTTTTTGACCGGGCAGCAGAGAACTACTCCGGAGCCCGTTGACCCGCTTCAAATAGGCTACTGACAAGCCCCTTTTCCGTGCAATGGATTTTAATGTGTCACCACTCTTCACGGTATACATCTGCACACGAGCCAAAGCTCCCACCGACTCCGAGCTACTCCGGACCGGCTTCACACGGATCACCAGTGATGCAAGATCACGGTGGCGGGATTCAACCTGCTTCACGTAGGGTGCGGGAACCCAGATTTCATCCTCCCCTTTTCCGGGATGGGTATGGCCCCGCAAATAGTGAGGGTTTACAAATGAAAGCGTGCCTTCCGGGATGGAGCAGGCTCTTTCGAGTGCTGAGAAGGGTACAGGAGATGGGATTCGCACTAACTCAACATCCGGATAACGGGTCTCCTCGTTGATATAAAAAGCAAAAAGGTCGGGATTTTCGCCAATGTAACGGGCTGCCAAAAACTTCGGGACGTATTCCATGGTTTCGCGAGGTAACATCCTTCGCTCGACCAACTCCCAGAAATCATTGGTTTTGGCCTTTCTGATGGCAGAACGGATCCGGCCTGGGCCGGCGTTGTAGGCGGCCATGGCAAGGTACCACGAGCGAAAATCTCGATACAGATCCCGCAACATCCGGGCAGCCGCCTCAGTGGCTCGGATCGGGTCCACTCTTTGATCCACGTAGGGATCGGACCGGAGTCCATACATCCTTCCCGTGGCCCTCATGAATTGCCAAACCCCCAATGCTTTGGCGGAAGACTTGGCGTTCAGAGTGAATCCGCTTTCGATCATTCCCAGGTAATAAAGGTCAGTCGGAACCCCGTTCTCCTCGAGAATGTTCTGAATCACCTCTCGGTAGGGCTCGCCTCGATCGAAAAACCGCTGAAACCGCTCTCGATCCTTCTGAGAAAAATACTCGACCCAACTTGCCACCTTCTGATTGAATTCAAAGGGGATTTGACGTTTTTTACTGGTTTTTCGGGGCTCAAGATCAACATCCATCTCCTCCCCTTCGGCCTCCGATACGGATCCGGCCCCTGCCCCCTGATTCCCGGTGGTTTCCGCGCGAACTGGAGCATCCAGATCGGGGATGTCTTCCTCCTCCAATAACTCCTTAGGGACCTTACCCGTCATTCCGGGAAGCAAGGGAGCATCGTGAGTGTACTGCTTGGGAATGGTCCGAGGAGTGGAACAAGCCGAGATCAGACTTCCGGCGAGGAGCAGGTGGAGGAGTGTTCGGCAAGAGACCATGGATTTCAGAGTATTACACGCCTCACCCCTTGTCATCTCCCCAATCTTTGGCTATTCTGCTCCGCGAACCATCCTCATGATGGTGTTGAAGGAGTATCTGAAAAATGGCAAATAAACGTCAATCAGCCAAACGTTCCAAGCAAGCTAACGCACGGCAAGAAAGAAACAACTCGGTAAAATCCGCGACCAAGACAGCGGTAAAAAAAGCGATTGAGGCGGTTCAAACCCAAGACCTCAACAAAGCCAAAGAAGCTTACATGATGGCAGTGAAAGCTCTGAGCAAAGCCGCCACCAAGGGCACCATCCCCAAGGCGCGCGCTTCCCGGAAGATCAGCCGTCTGACTCTTCTGGCAAAGAAGATCCTCCCGGACGCGCTTCCGATCAAAACCGGAACTGCTCCAAAGGCAAAATCCTCTTCCAAGTGATTCGTGCTTGATCCATCCCCGCTGCCTTCTGGCAGCGGGGATTTTTTTTATCTTCCGGGCACCTGAAGTGTCCGGTATGCATCCTGGAGTTCCGTCAGAGTGAAGAGGGAATGAAAGCGAAGCCCCATCTTTTCAAACTGCTCCCGTCCTCCGGCCTCGCGATCCACGATAGTGAACACATGGGTGGGCTTGAATCCTTCAGACTCGAGAATTTCGACCACTTTGATCGCCGATGCTCCAGTGGTCACGACATCTTCAACGACCAGGAACGAAGCCCCTGGGTTGAAGTTTTCTACTCCTTCGATGAATCTCGAAGTGCCATGTTTCTTCGGTTCCTTCCGGATCATGGTCGCAGGCATGGTGATACCGGACTCCCAGGCAACCAGGCTGATGGCCATCACGATCGGATCGGCGCCCAGAGTGAGGCCCCCGACACCTTCGAATGAAAGCCCCTCACGGGTCATCCAGTCCACCGCCATCCTTCCCAAAGACTGAGCACCCTCTGGATGGAGGATGGTCGGCTTCAGATCAATGTAAAAGCGGCTCTTCTGCCCTGAAGAAAGCGTAAAATCCCCCTCACGATAACTCCGCCCGAGAATGAGTGCCAAAAGTCGCTCTCTCATGAGGCCTTCCCTCTTTCCAGGAACGAAATCCAGTCTGCGAACACTTGTTCCTTTCCGAGCTCCTGGTAGATTTCGTGAAACAATCCCGGATAAACCACTTTTTCTTTCCGACCATGTTTCAGATGGTCGAACATGACTTCCGCAGCAGGGGTGCTGACAATCCGGTCCTCCCCGGCAAGCTGGAGCAACACCCGGGTCGAAGCCGGTACCCTCAGATCCGATTCACGCAAATCCCGCATCGCCTCCATGAATCCGAGGTAGAACTTCGAGGTCGCCTTGGTGTGGTGGAGATTGTCCTTCTTGATGGCCGTTACCACTGCCGGATCATGACTGAGATCAGACGGATCCAAACCTGTATCCATTTGGAGGGATCCCCAGATTCCGGCTAGCACCTTCGCGGCAAGATCCTTCACCAACGGCACCTTCACCGTGAGGTCGACACCGGGTGCCGACAAAATCAGGTTCGAGATGCCGGGCTCAGGCCTGAGCTGAAGCATGCGAAGAGTGATCGTCCCGCCCATACTGTGGGCAAACCAATCGAGCTGAACACCGGGGCCCGCCTTTTTTGCGAGTGCATCCCACGCAAGGAGCACATCATCACAGTATTCATCGAAATGTTCGACATGTCCCCGGATACCCTCGGACCTTCCGTGCCCGCGCAAATCGACAGCGATCATCAGTTGGTAATGATCGCCAAGGTAGTGCGGAAAATGCTGGTATCGAGCTCCATGCTCACCCTGCCCGTGGACCATCAAGAGCGCACGAACCGGGCGGACTCCACGCTTTCGGAACACATTCAGAAAAAGGTCGTGCTCCCCGTCCGCCGAAGGCAGCACCTCGGTCTCATAATCGAAATCGGCGGGAAGCTTGGGATAACCCTCCGGGATCCTCATGACACATACTCCTCGATGGCATCGACAGCCTCCGGGGAAATCCTGGTGAATTTGAATGAAAACCCCTTATTTTGGTCGAGCAGACGTACAATTTCACCCTCGGCGACAAAAGGAGGCAAACCGCTGTCCGCCGGCGGAAGAACATTCAGCCGGATGATTTCACCGGGTCTACCGGGAACCGCTTCGGTGATCACTTGCATTCCACCGGTGCTCACATCCTGACAGATGGCGGAGACCACTTCCTTGAGATTGGTGACATAGACCTGGGCGATCAATGGACGCCGTTTGGAAACCCTGCGCTCTGCATTGGATGAGGATTTTTGCTGAAAGCAAGCTCTGAACTCGTCCACCTCTTGGATGGGCTTCCATTCGGTGTAGTTCTCGTTCCACACGAAGGCATCAGGAAGAACCGATCCCTCAGCACACCCCTTGAGAATCAATCCGGTGTCGAAGGGCCCAGTCTGAACCTCATTTGAAAAAACATACCACTTCAGTGAGGGTGCCAATTTGGGACGGAAGGGAGGAGGAACAGCTGTTCCGGATTGGGTTCCTGCTCCGGATTGCAGATGCTTGAACACGGGGTGATCTGAAATTTTGATCCAAACTCCATCTTGTTCGCGAAAACAGTGATCGGTCCAGCTCAGTTGTCCGGAACGGATCCGGGTCATCAACTCAGACGGCCGGAACGGACCTTTGTACCCGCCCCCTTGAGCCAAATAAAACTGCGCCCGATCATCAGCAAAGGTGGGATTGGTTTTTGCATCCATATGAGATTTCCTCGCGCTTACTTGTTCAGGTTCTGATAGGTGAATGGAAAGGTCACCGTGACGGAAGCACCACCCGCAGGCTTCGGAAACTCAGTGATCCTCCGGATCACTTGGAGTACGCACTTCTCCACCATGGCGTTCTTGACCGTGCTGGATTTGATCGCCGTCTGATTTGCCAGACCGGAAGGTCCGATCACGAAGGTGGTAAATATCTTCCCGGATAATCCGGGATTACCCGCGTTGAGTTCCCGCTCATAGCAATAGCGAAACTCATTTGCGTGAGCCTGAATCGCCTGTTCGATGGCGGAGGGATCCACCGCTCCGACAATGACCGCTTCAGGATCTCCTTTACTGAGTGGCCCGAGCTCGCCCCCACTGATGATCCCACCGGCCTTTCCGTCCGTTGCTTTGCCTGTCCCGGCCCGACCGGCCCCGGTTCCTTTTTTACCCGCTCCGCCGAGCAACTGGTCGGCTGTACCGCCCCCACCCTTGCCAGCACCCTGGATCAAGCGACCACCGGCACCGCGGGAATCGATCACACCGACTCCCTTCATGGTGTTTCCAGCCTCACCGATCTTGATCCCGCTCCCGCCGATGGCATCAAGGGCCGAGTCCAGGGCGGACTTCATCATCTGCACATTGGCCTGGTCCTGAGTCTGGGATTTCACCCCTCCGCGCCCGGCTCCGGTCTCGGCAGAAGGTCTGAAAGCCTGATCGATCGGGGTCTTCGTGCGAGGAGCATTCTTGATCCCTCTCGAGCCTTCGGCACCTTTGATCCGCGCTCCCTCCCCCTCTTTCGGATCACTTCGGAGAGGCTTTTTGGGCTGGCTCTTCTTTCCAACCTTTCCGGTCTTCGTCTGAACCGGCTTCACAGGTTTCGAGAGATCCACTTCCATATTCTTGGGGGACTCCGGTTCCGCCTTGATCGCAGGGGGTGCAGGAGGCATGGGCATCTCTGGCGGATAAGTCATGACAAAACCGGGAGGAGGCGCAGGGGGCGGAGGCGGCTCAGCTACAATAGGATCCTCGAGCCGCATACTCACCACGCCCATCCCGAAAATCATCATGATGCTGATCGGAAGTGAAACCAGAAAGCTCCTGATCAGAAAGGGATCCGGACTGAATGGGGACTGTTTCTTCAACGAAGGAGGAGCCACCGTGAGACTGATGTACCAGGTCAGGGCTCCGAGCTGGAGCTTCACGAAGTCACCGGAACCCAGAACCAGACTCCTCGGAACTTGTCCTTTTTTCAAATCCTCGACCGGGGTCAAACGACCTTTCTGATACAGAACGCCACCCATTGCCGAATCGAGATTCAGGACCCATTGCGCGCCCTGCTTCTGAAGCAGCCTCATCTCCCTTCCACTAGCCAAGACAGGAGGGATGGTGAAATCGCCCTTCCCATCAGAAGACAACACCACCTCGGTTTCACGGGTAAAGTGCCTCACCTCGAAAATCGACCCGTTGAACGAATAAACAACCTCTAGGGCCTCGAGCGTCGAAGGCTGATAATCGAAAATAGGCTCCACCGTGCGCCGGTCAATCAGAAGGAGCGCTTTTTCAGGGAGGGGTTCATCTTCTTGGGTACGCGAGAAAACAAACTTGATCGTAGAATCACCGATCCGGATCGAATCTCCAGGACGGATCTCCTCATTCAAAACCCGTACTCCGTTCAACGACACACCATAGGGGCTGGCAAGATCGACCACCCTCAAAGTACAGTGGGCCAGCTCGGTAGCGTACCCAACCTCGATCAAGGCGTGGATCGGTGCCACTTGCGGGCCTTCAATCCGTATGTCAGCAGACTCGACATTGCCGATTACCAAACGGGTTTTGGCAGAATGGAGCAGTTGTCTCCGGCCCTCGCGTAGAACCTCGATTCTGACCTGAACCGGGGATTTTTGAGCAAGTGCGGAACCCTTGATTGATATCCCTTCCATCGTTCCTCCTCAGTTGCTCTGTACCGCGTCGCGGAGCATCTCCCGCCTGAAGTCCACCCGTCTCCGGGTCAAAGAGTCGAATCGCTCCTGCGGGCGGTTCTGAAAATAAAACTCACCAGGAGCCTTCAGCTCACCCTCCAGGTTCAAACCCTCGAAGTCCAGACTCTGTTGGGATGGATAGACCTTCTTCACCTTCTCGGCCGCCTGGACGTTTCCGGCAGTCAGAATCAACAGAACCAGCATCATGATGGACACCTCGCTTTGAGAAGATTCACTGAAATCAATTCGAAACCGGTCAGCTCGTTTCCTTGTCCGAGCTCTTCTGCCCGGGCTTTACAATCCTTCGGATCGGCCAGAAGCGCCTCACGGAACCTTTTTGAAAACGACTGGGGCTTGAGTCCGAGTGATCCGGCTCTCTTGGCCTCCTCGGATGCTTCAGCCTCACGACCCAATCCGAAATAGGCGACAGCCAGACCCTCGTGAGCCTCGGCGAGTTTGGGAGATTTTTCGACCGCCTTCAGGAAGAATTTTTCCCCCTCGGGGAAAAGACGGTAATAATTGTAAATCAATCCGAGATTGAAATGGGATGCGAGATGATCGGACTGCTTCTCGATCGCTTTTTTCCAAGCGTTGATGGCCAGAATCGCAGCACTCCAGGTCTCGACCTTCAGTTCCATGATCTGGACGACTGCCATGTTGTTCAAAGCATCCGCATGGGCGGGCTGGTGGAGCAAAGCCTGTTCGTACGCGATGCGTGCCAGTCCCGGACGCCCGGTGCCCCACAGAAGATTTCCGTAGTCCACCCAGGCCCGCGGATTGGCAGAAGAGGTCATCAGTTGATCTCTGACCTTCTTCATCGATGCTTCTTTTCCGGAGGAATCCCCCTCAGGAAGCATCCCGATCAACTTGAATCCTGAACGGCTTCCTTGCGATCTCTTCCAGGGGGTTTGCCCCGAATCGACCAAGCGGTCCTGGATGACCGGCAAGGCCTTTGAAATCTGAGCATTCTTCAATGCGACCTCATACGCGGTTTTAGAAATCTCGAATGAGTCCCGATTCAACCGGGCAATCATCTGGGTCAGGAGCTCCTTGGTTTGGGCATCGGCAGAAGGATCCTTTTGCAAACCATCCAGCTCCCGGCTGAAATCAAGTATCACATCACCCATCCGCTCGGCCGCCGCAATACCCCAAGGTCCACCCGCTTCAAGCGCCTTCTGGTAAGGTTCCCGGATCTTCCGGATCTCTTTGGAACGTTTCTCAACGGTTCCGATGAGCCGCTTCAAGGGCAGCACGGGACGAGTCGGCTTGACCTCCTGCTCGGCAATCACCGCCAGTTCATACAAGGCATTGGCGACGTAGGCAGACCTGGCCGATGGCCCCTTGGTGATCCGGGCTGCATCCTGATAGGCCTGACGAGCCCCTTTCCAATCCCCTTTTCCTCTCAAGAGTACTCCGATCATGGTGAGGCATTGGGCTTGATGACTGGAATTCAATTTCGCACAGGCTTTCCATTCAGGAAGTCCGGCGATCTCGTTTTTCTCATCACGGTACAACATCGCCGAACGGACATGGATCTCAGCACGCTCCTCATCGTTCCGGCACAGAACCAGGGCTTCTTTCAAGGCTTCACGCGCCGGAATGATCTGATCGATCCCACGGTACAAATCGGATGCCAGTTCGAGACTTGCCCTGTTCCGGGATACCTTCCCGGACTCGCGGAACAAGAGCGCTGCTTCCTTGAAATAACCGCGGATGAGAAGATCCCCCGCCTGTTGCGGAACAGCGGAGTCCAACAATTTGCTCCCGGGGACCCCTTTGGCCCAATCCCTGAGAATCCTGACAGAATCATCCACACGGACGGCACGCGAGTACGAAACGAAAGCTCCTTGATAGGCCCCGTCGAGCTCGGTGCGACCCATTTTGCCTTTCGAGCCCTGAAGGAATTCCTCGTAAGCCCTGGCGGCATTCAGGTGTTCCTTGGCCTGCTCATGCCCCTTGATCCTGGATACCAACAGGGTCCTTCCCAGTTGATCGAGATCCGCTGCCAGCTTGCTTCCACTCACCGCATCTTCATGCAGCAACACTTGATTGGATCGGAAGCGATCGAAATTCTCTTTGGTCGGATCGAGTTCGATCACGATCCTTGCTGCCACCACAGCCTGTGGAGCTCCCGACGCCTGTTCGACGATCGATTGAGCTCGACGGAGAGCCTCTTTCCGCTCAGACGGGTAAAACTTCAGAACCTGGACCGAGCGCAGCCTGGCCTCTAAGGACTCAGGAGATCCAGACAGATGCTTTTCGACGAGATCCGAGGCAGAGATGAAATCACGCTCGATCCGGGACGGGGAGCTTCCCCGCTTCTCTCCAGAGTCCTCACGTCGTTTCAGCTCCGCATGCAAACTGTTCATCCAGTGACCCGCGGCGATTTTCGAATACTTCGGATCCTGATCCTGGATCACAGCCTGATAAAGAGTCGCAGCCTCACCGGGTCTACCGAGACCGGTTTTCACCTCAGCCTGATACATCCGAATCTCGTTCCGAACGCCCCGATGTCCGTTGTCATTCGGAAGGAACTTTTCAAGAAAAGCCGTGTAATACCGGTCAGCGATTTGCAAATAGCGTCTGCCTTCATCCGCTTCCTTGGTCTTACGGAAACGCTCTTGGTATGTCACAGCCGTCGTGCGGACCAGATTACGCAAATTGAGGAGAGCGACTTGGGTCTCAGGCTCTTTTCCATCCAGGAGCTCGATCCGCTTCATGCGATCAAGGGCACGTTCGTGCCGCGCCTTCATGATATCCAGCTCGATCATTTTTGCGGATACTCTGAATTCACTTTCATCGCGCTGATCGGTCCTCAGCAACACCTCGTAAACCTTGAGGGCGCTGTCCACCTCTCCCTTGCGCTCGTACTCCCGACCGAGGCGTTCCAAAAGACGGACCAGCTTTTCCTTGCCCCCGGCGTTCTCCCGCAGGTAATCGATCGCTTCGTCGGCACGTCCGAGCTCCGAGTAGTAAATCGCGATATCCCGGAGCCCCTCCTCCCTGACACTCATCAAACGCTCGCCACCCTCGCTCTTAGCGATCTCGATTCCTCGCCTCATGATCTCGAGGGCCTGGGCGCTCCGCTTCTGCCGGTAGTGGCACCAGGCAAGTTTATGAAGGATACGTGCGGTCTGACCCTTGTCCTTCGCCCGTCGTAGAGCGATCTCGAAATGGGTCTGGGCCTCTGCATAATCGCTACGTTGAAAGGCTTCCTCGGCAATGAAGCGGACCGCCTCAGAGGCAAAAAAAGACTCCGGAAACTGTTTGGCCAGTTTGCGGTAATACTCCATGCTCTTCTTTTTGTTTCCTAGTTCGCCGTAGTTGTAACCGAGGAAGAAATAAACCTGATCGAGCTTCCTAGAATCGATCGCTAGAGAGAGAATGGTCTCCGCAGCACCGATACTGTACTTGAGGTCATCAACAGAACGGCTTTTTATGAATTTCGCCTGCGGGTTCCGCTTCAGCTCGAGCTCCTGCAAGCGCCCCTCCATCAGGAAGTCAGCACGGTAAGCCTCCTGATAAAGCTCGGCAAGTCTGAGGTAAAGCTCGGCCTTGCGGTTCTCCGGATTCCTGAGGCCAAGCGCTGTCCGGATCGCCTTGATCTCCTCATTCCGAATGCTCTCCACCTTGCGCTCTGTCGGACTCTGAACAGAAGTGTAATCCCGGGCACTCCAACCAGCCAGGGCGGAATCCACTCCGGACCATGCCAATAGCCCGATTCCGATCCAGAGTGAAGCCGACTTACTTCGCATTACGCCCCCGGTCCTTGCCACACTCGCTTTCGAGAGCGAAGACATAATCGCCGATCTCGTCATTCCAGAACTCACCATTGAACGACCAGAGCAACTGGTCATCCCTGCGGACTGGAATGCGATTTCCACGGGAGCGTTCCGCTCCCAAAGCCGCATCCGGCTCGAGCAATTTTCTCTTCTGATGGGAGAGAATATCGATCTTCATGAACTGCATTTTCTCAAGATCGGAGATCAGGATCTGGTGGTAATCGATCATCGAGTTCCGCACAAAAACTCCTCCGATCATCCGGATGGTACGCACCCGCCAGTCGAGCATGACATTCAGAAAACCCGGGAACCCCCGATCCAATCCGGTCCGGGTCTCTGGACGGGCGGCATCGAGCCGCTCAATCGCCGCTTTCTCGGCCATCACCCGGTCCTCGGTCAGCGCCAAAGTCTGGAACACAGGCGACCGTACAAATCGATTCAAAAACCGGTGCATCAGCCGCTGGGTGTGGAGTTTGTCCTGCAGAGCCGATGTACCCAGTTCATAATAGGGAAGCGCGTCCGAGGGATTCCTCTCGACGAATGCCTTAACATCTTTGGCCAAAGTACCGAGCTTCCTGCTGAAATCATCGATGATCCGACCGGCATCATCATAAAGACAAAGAGACATGTAACTCTGGGCCATCAGGATGTCGATCTCCGAGTTCAGAGAAAATGAGAGCGAGGGGCTTTTATAAGACACCAGCTTGCCGAGAGTCCGGTTGTATTCCTCACGGGCAAAGGTATTCCACGCATGCTCGAACAGGGTATCCGTCCAGACAAAACTGGACTTCGGAATCCGGTCATACAAACGGTCCGCATCTTCAAACCGCTTCAGTTCATAGAGCACACGGGCCTGGTCTGCGATGCAACGGGCAGCGAGATCCCTGGCCGCGTCCTGCCGGAGCTGACGCCACCTCTGTAACAGTACTCCGGGATGATCCCGCTCGATTTCAGCTTCCGGACTTCCGGAATCGAGCTGCCTGCGCAGATCAGCCGATCTCTCACACGCACGAAACTCAGCCAGTGCCGAATCGAGTCGCCCTTGCATGGCCAGCGCCGTACCTTTGAATTGAAGAGAGACCGGGTATAACGGGTGATTCGAGGAAACCTGAGTGGCCGCCTGAACGGCGCCGGCATAATCACCCTTCAACAAACTCTCCTTGGCCAGGGCGTACCAGTAGGCATTCCTTGCGCGGGGTGAATAATCCTCGCTTCGCGTATGCTTCAAAAGGATCTTCCGGATCAAATCACTCCCACCCCGATCAATGAAGAAGGGAGCAAGCTCAAGAGTGAGCCGGGTGGCAGTTGGATCACGGAGCTGAAGGGCACTCGCAAAAAAGTAAATGGCCGATTGGTCGAGACCGGCCTTCACCAGACTCTGCGTGATCCAATAATAGGCCTTGGCCCGATCCCCCGGGCTCTTCAGCCCGCTGAGATCATTGAAGGCCATTCGAGCAGCCGAAAAATACTGACCTGACTCGTACGCTCCCCGGACCGCGTCAATCCCCGCATTCGCAACCGTAGGAGACAACATCCAGCCCGCAAGAACCATCACCCAGGGCATCCGGACGGTCGCGAACATTCTCCTCATAGCTGGTACCCGATCCCGACTTGGGATGCGAAGTTGGAGAACACCGCATTCTTCGGAGCAACCCCGGTCAGGCGTTCGAACACGTTAGCAACATAAAAGTGACCCAGCACATCGAGCCGGATCTTCCAATGCTCGCTCAGGTGGAACAAATGCCCTGTCCCGAGATAGGCCGCAAAAAGGTTCTGGGAACTCCAGTTGTTCGCCGGGATGTCGGTTTTCTGCCCGATCATGGTCCCGATCATCCCCGCACCGATTGAAAAGTACCAATCGAAATACAGGACGGAATTGAACACGTTGATCTTTGCGTACCAGGGGGCCCAATTGTACAGAACACCGAACTGAGAGCGGACCTCACGGATGTACGGAGACTGCGCACCGGCCGCAATAGCCTTATCAAGAGCCTCGTAAACATTATTCGGGCTGTGCGTCCGGTAAGAGTAAAACACCTCGAACCCCATGTCTTCATTCACCCACCAGGCCAAACGGGGTTGAGCCTGGATCACCGTGCGGTAGGTATCTCCGAGCGACATCCCCCCCAACGCATAAAACTGCGCGGAGCCGGCTTTACGGTACCTGCGATTCTGGAGAACATAGATTTTCTTCTCCGGATCAAGCCAACTGAAATTGTAATCATCCGAGGATGAGGCAAACGCAGGTGCGTGCTCCACCCAAAAAGAAATGAGCAAAAGCCCGATCCCACTCCAGATTTTTTTTTGCATGGATTTCCCGATCTTATCTTTTACGATCGACCATTTCTTTCAATTCTTTGCCCACTTTGAAAAACGGGACACGCTTGGGTTCAACCTTCACGAGCTCACCCGTCTTCGGATTCCGGCCCTCATAGGCTCCATAAACACGGTTCACAAAAGATCCGAAACCACGGATCTCGATGCGATCGTCCTTTTTCAACGTCTCGGCCATCATGTCGAACACGAGGTTCACAACGGTTTCGGCCTGACGGTTTTGGAGGTTCACTTTCTGGGCCACGATATTGATCAGATCTGCCTTGGTCATCCACCTTCTCCTTGATGAACACAGGATACCGAAGAGCAGACAACTAAGGCAAGGAAATCAAACAGATTTTCCTGAATGACCGCACGAGACAAAGCGCCACGTTTTTGACGAAACCTGTCTCAACTCTGCTTCACATCGAGAATGCCGGGAATCTTCCAAAGATCGAGAAGCAAACGGGAGTGATCGCGATTCCTCCCGAGGTAAGTCAGGCGGACCTCGGGCTGAAGATCGCTCATGTTCTCCCGGTAATCCTCGAGAGAGAGCTCATTATTGCCCAGCAAGCCCTCAAGAGCCGCTCGGGTGACGTCGTCAGTTTTCTCACGCAAGTGCAGAGTGATCTTGAACAATCGACGGCGCTCGAGAAATCGATTCTCGAACAAATTGACCGAGACCAGGACCAGAACCATGAGAACCGTGACAAACAGCGCCAACTCGAGCTGACCGACACCGATCCACATCCCCACCGCAGCCACCAACCAAATACTGGCCGCCGTGGTCAAGCCGACCACATTCCCCTTGGACTGAAGAATCGCACCCCCACCCAAAAAGCCGATCCCTGAGACAATTTGTGCACCGATCCGACCGGGATCTCCCGGTCGGTAGTTTTCGCCCGCCCCGTCAAACGCCACCATCACCGACAACGCAGTGAACAACATCGACCCGACACAGATCAGCATGTTCGTCTTGATTCCGGCGGACTTGTTCTTGAGCTCGCGCTCTAAACCGATCAACCCGCCGCAAAAAAGGGCGACAATCAATTTCGGTCCGAGGGTTCTGATCACTTCTGAAAAACCCATTGCGCTCAAGGTGGGTTCAAATGCCATAATCCCATTAACGCAAAATTCTGGCATTTTGTGAAATGGAAATCGAAAGGAAGCTTCCGTTATGTCTCTCTTTTCCGGAAACTGTGTGGAACTGAAACCGCTCGAGGGCGGACCGAAGGGCGCGTGGGAACTGTCGATCAACCTGAAGAAGGAGTCGGTGAACAAATTCAATGCCGAGACCTTGGCGGAATTGGAGCAGGCGCTGAACACTCTCCCGACCGCGATAACTGGACTCTTGGTCACCAGTGGCAAAGACACCTTTTTGGCTGGCGCCGACATCACCGAGTTTCTCGAGCACTTCAAGCGCCCCGAAGCCGATCTGAAACTATGGATCCGGAAAACCCAGAGCCTCTTCAACCGGATTGAAGACCTCGATGCCCCCACTGTTTGCACCATCGCGGGCTTCGCCCTCGGGGGCGGACTCGAGTTCGCCCTCACCTGCGATTACCGGATCGCAACTGTGGGATCGAAAATCGGATTGCCTGAAACCAAACTCGGAATCATTCCGGGCTGGGGCGGCACCGTTCGCCTTCCCCGCCTGATCGGTCTGGATCCCGCTATCGAATGGATCACCGGCGGAAACCAGAACGATGCCGGTGAAGCCTTCAAATTGGGGGTGGTAGACGCCCTCGTTGCTCCACAGGAGCTCCGGAATGCCGGACTCGACCTGCTCGGCAAACTGATCGATGGAACGATTTCGTGGAAAACCCGCAAGGTTCAAAAGAAAGCCCCTTTGAGTCTGAATGGTACTGAAAAAACGATGGGCTTCAATATCATGAAAGCGGGCGTGTTCGCAGCCGCTGGTCCGAACTATCCGGCACCGTTCGCCGCCATCGAGGCGATCGAAAAATCTCAAAACCTCGGGCGGGACGAGGCACTGGAACACGAAGCTGCGGAGTTCGCGAAGGTTTCGAAGTCTACCCAGGCGAAGGCCCTGGTCGGAACCTTCCTGGCCGATCAGGCGGTGAAGAAGAAAGCGAAAGGCGCGAAATCCCTGGCTAAAGAGGTGAAGCAGGCTGCGGTTCTCGGTTCGGGCATCATGGGCGGCGGCATCGCCTACCAGAGCGCCTACTCGAAGGTCCCCATCCTGATGAAGGACATTCGCGAGGAGGCGCTGAAACACGGAATGAAAGAGGCCGCTTCTCTCCTCGACAAGCAGATTCAACGCGGGAAACTGAATGCACTCGGGATGGCCGATACTCTTGGCCGGATCACTCCCACACTCGATTCCCAGGCCCTCAAAAGTGCGAATTTCGTGATCGAAGCCGTGACCGAGAACGAGCAAATCAAGATCTCGGTGCTGAAAGAGACCGAATCCCTGCTCTCCGAGGATGCGATTCTCACCTCGAACACCTCGACCATTTCGATCACTGGTCTGGGCAAGAACCTGAAGCGCCCCGAGAAGTTCTGTGGCATGCACTTCTTCAACCCGGTTCCGAAGATGCCACTCGTCGAGATCATCCGGGGTGAGAAAACCTCACCTGAGACGATTGCCTCCGCGGTCCAGTACGCAAGCCAGATGGGCAAGACCCCGATCGTGGTCAATGATTGCCCCGGGTTTCTCGTGAACCGCGTGCTCTTCGCCTACTTCACTGCGTTCAATCGCCTGGTGCGCGATGGTGTGGACTTTGTCCGCATCGATAAAGTCATGGAAAAATGGGGCTGGCCCATGGGTCCGGCTTATCTGCTTGATGTTGTGGGGGTGGATACTGCTCATCATGCGAGCGCTGTCATGTCGAAGGGATTCCCCGATCGGATGCCTCTGACCAACGCCGACAGCGTGAGCCTTCTCTACGAAGCCAAGCGCTTCGGCCAAAAGAACGGCAAGGGCTTCTACACCTACACCCTCGACGCAAAAGGAAAGCAGAAGAAAGAGGTGAATCCGGAGATCTACTCAGTCCTCGGGCAGGATCCTTCAAAGCTGAATACCACGATCACCGATCAGGAAATCATGGATCGTCTCATGCTTCCCTTCATCCTCGAGTCCACCCGATGCCTCGAAGAAAAAATCGTCGATGAGGCACACGAGCTCGATCTCGCCATGCTGTCCGGACTCGGCTTCCCTCCGTTCCGCGGAGGACCGATGCGTTTTGCCGAGTCTCTCGGCGCCGGAACCGTAATCGAAAAAGCCGCCCATTATGAAAAAACCTTCGGCCCGCTCTATAGCGTGACTGCCGGAATGAAGGAGGTCCTGAGCCATGTCTGATCTGAAACCGAGAGATGTCGTGATTGTCGATGCCGTGCGGACCCCGATGGGCCGCTCCAAAGGCGGAGCTTTCCGCAACCAGCGTGCGGAAGAGCTTTCCGCTCATTTGATGAACGCCCTCCTCGACCGGAATCCCGCTGTGGATCCCGCCGAGATCGAAGACATCATCTGGGGCTGTGTTCAGCAAACCCTCGAGCAAGCGTTCAATGTGGGACGCATGGCCCAACTGGTGACCCGCATCCCCTTTCATGTGAGCGCGCAAACTGTGAACCGCTTGTGCGGATCCTCGATGACGGCGCTTCATACCGCCACGATGAGCATTCAGGCCGGATACGGCGATGTGTTCATCGTCGGAGGTGTGGAACACATGGGGCATGTGCCGATGACCTTCAATGTGGACTTCAACCC
>CANHQK010000039.1 GCA_947462765.1 Bdellovibrionales bacterium | reverse complement strand
GGTCTGGAAGTCGGTATCCCAAAGAGTGGGAGCTTCGACCTGGACCATTTCTTTCTTATGGAAGAGATCGAGAAAACTCAATTGAGCGATCCGGCGGGAGTTCTCGTCAATGGTCGCGTATTCGAGATTCCAGTCCACCGAGAGTCCGATATCACTCCAGAGTTTTTTGAAAAGTTTCTCATCCTCGACCGTGAGCTTGTGGCAATGCTCGATGAAGTTCCGACGCGAAAGCGAGCGCTGGGGGATTTTTTTCGCCTCCAGCTCCTTTTCAGTCATGGTGGAGAGAATCGGCGGGAGATCCAGGCCAGCCTCATAGGGAACCGAGGCATCACAACGGATGTGGAAAAAATTCTGCACCCGTCGCTCAGTCGGAAGTCCGTTGTCATCCCAACCCATGGGATAAAACACACTCTTCCCTTTCATCCTCTGGTAACGGGCGAGGATATCGGTTTGCGTGTAGCTGAAAATGTGGCCCACATGAAGTGAGCCCGATACCGTTGGGGGCGGGGTATCCACCGCAAAGACCGGCCGGGGGTCATCCTCACGATAGCGGTAGGTTCCGGCATCCACCCATTGCTTCTGGATCTTTTGCTCCACCTCTTTGAATTCTAGGTTCTTGGGCAAGGACTGAAGATCAAGGCCATTCACTTGGGCAAAGTTTTTCGATGTGCTGGGCATGAGGCCGAGCCTAACACGAGGGAACCCCGACCCGCAAAAAGATCACCCCTTATTGGAGCGCTGCAACATTCTCAGTACAGGCAGTTCGCCCGGTGCTGATCATTCAACATCAGGGCCCGTTTGACGTTCCCCTGGGTGCCATCGAAGCCGATAGAGGGAAACATCACCGCATCCCGGTAATCGTCCGGAGCATCGCCGCAGGCGGACCCCGTGCAAGAATGGTCAAGACCGAGCAAGTGTCCGAGCTCATGGAGAACAATCGTCTGCAGATCCGGCACGGGAAGCCCAGTCCCGAAGAAGTGCTGATAATTGATTTCCATCAACGCCGAAAAATATGTCGGATAGGTCGAGTTGGCCGTGCGGAGGGGGCAGGTACTGGTCAAGCCGATGACCGAGGACCCGTAGGACCAATTGGAGGTCACCTTGTAAATCATGATGTGTTTGGTGAATCCCCGGCTGTTCACCACCTGCTGAGAGCAAACCGAACGCTTGGTGATCCGCGCTCCACCGGTACTGACCACATCCAAAAGATTCTCTCCGGCCAGGTACAGGCGGAATCCCTTCGATTGCTGGAAGAAGTCATTCCAAGTCGCGATCGCCGCCTCGATGGCTCCGAGCTCTGAAGGCGAAAAATCCACCGCCTGAACCGCAAGAGGGATTGGCTTCACGCTCCAATACCCCATCAAGGTGTTTTTCTGATCATCATTGAGCACGCACTCGCTAGTGAAGGTACCGGTCTGTGGGGCACATGCAAAGAAGACAAACAGGCAGGCGCCCTGAATCAGGCTCCTCCACCGTCTCATCCCCTTGATCCACCGACCCATTTGACCCCGCACTCAACCTCCACCCGTACAGAGACCACCCCTGTTAGTGTATCATTTTTATCGGCTTTCCCGGATGGGGCATTGAGGGGTTTTTTGGATAAATAAAAGAATATTAATTTCTATAGGTTACACCGAACTGACGGGCTTCGCGCCAGGGAATCCGCTCGACGACTACCGTCGAATTGGGCCGAAAACCCAGTTGAGGCAGTCGGAGTGTCGGAAGGCGATCGTAAAGGAGGGTGCCCAGAGCCATCGCGGAGAACAAGATAAAATAGAGTGAAAGCTTTTTTGATGGCACGATCCCCTCCTCCCCTGCACACGAGTTTAACAAGGTGCGTGTAAAATCTTGAAGAAAAAAATGCACTGCACTCAGGATTTCCGAAACTGCTCAGCGATCAAAACAGGGAGGGCTTCAAAAACACTTTGCCGTTCTGACTGAGATACCTCCGAGAGGAGGAAATCAGGCAGGGCTCCACGGATTCCACACGGGTCAATTCCGGAAAATGCTCGAGGGTCGGGAATGGCGTTCAGGGCAAAGCCACTGGTGGTGTACCCCTCACGGACCTTGATCCCGATTGATACGAGTTTCCCCTGATCCGTCCAGATCCCGAGTCGTTCCCCTTCCTCGATTCGAACCGATGACCGGAACCGCTCGGCCACAGTTTTTACCCGGTCGAGGATCCCCAGCACTGCCGCCCGGACCCCCCGGGGGTCCCCGGTGAATGACTCGAGCGACGTCAGCACGAATCCGACCCACTGCCCGGGGCCGTGCCAGGTCTCGTTTCCGCCCCGAAGGCCGGCCACCAATTCGACATCGGGGCTCGAACGGGCCCTGAGACGCTCGAAATCAGATTCCCCCTGCCTCGCTCCGAGGGTCAAGGTTGGCGGTAGCTCTGCAAACAAGAGGACACTCTCGTCCGTTCCCCGAATGCGGCCCAATTCGCGCTCTTGAAGGGCCAACAAATCTCCGAATCGGAACGGACTTCCCGGCGAATGCCGGTTAATAGAGACGGACCACATCGCCTTCCTGGAAGTTCCCGCCGGTGTGGATCAAAGCCATGGCACTGTCCGTACCGATGAACTCACTGACCTCCAGCGTTCCCTTCAGGAACCCTTCTGAACGACCCAAGAAAACACGAGTCACCGGGTCGATGATTTCCTCTCCGGGGGAGAGCACCTTGAGAATGTCACCCGCGAGAATCCCCGAGGCTTTCCCGGCATTGATGTAAACCTTGCTTCCGACGATTTTGGCAATCCGGCCCTGCCAGTCCATTTTTTCGAGCGAAACCACCGTATCGGGGATCAACTTTCGCACGGCCTCGTAAATGGCCTCTTTAGCCAGTTCCGCACGCGCCTCTTTGTTGGCGAGAGCGTCTTCATCGAAGGCCACCCGGGTCGAAGCGGTGGCACTGGCGGTGCGCTTGTAAGAGGACACTTCTCGACCTGAAACGACATCGAAGACCTTCATCTCGATATCCACCCCAACCCAACTCTCGGCCTGCCTGAAAATTCCCACTTCTTCACGGTCCTGACGAAAGGTGATCTTCGAGATCCTTCCCAGAACCACCGCCGAAACTCCGAACCGTCGTCCTTCGCGCACGAGCTGCGTCGTCTGGACCCGGTCCCCGTCGACGAAGTCCTTGGTCACCGAAGCGATCATTTTCTCTTCTGGAAAAAGGACATGCCGACCGAGTTCAAGCTCGCGTTTGAGTTCTTCGCTGGCAAAGGTGCCGAGGCTCTCATCTCCCACGGGCGTATCGTTCCAGAAACCGAGGACCAGGACTTTTTTCTTGGGGCCTTTCAAGCGTTCAGGCCCGGAAGTTCCGGACGGGCGCGGAGCCTCTTCCTGCTCATAATAGCCGGAAGGGGTTTCCTCGTAAAATTCGCGATCGCGCCTCCGGTCATGCGCCCGGACACAGGCACTCAGGGCAAAGCAGAACAACACCGGACTCAACAGCCAGACAGACGCGTTTCTCGGCCTCATCTGTTACAGAGTAACACTTAGAACTGGAGATTCATCCCGAAATTCAAGCCATAGACCGAGGCCGTCGACACCTGCCCTTGGGCAAAAAGCTCGAACGGCCCGAGCGGGAGCGAAGCCCCGGCCAAATAGCGGAGCTGAACGAAGTTGGGCGATGTGCCGTTTGACGACCCGTCGACGGTAGCCGTGCCGGTGAAGACAGTACCCCCTCCGCCAGTGGCCGTACCTGTGACAGGTCCCGTGGAACCTCCGGTCAGCTGGCTCGAACCGAAATTGAAATCGACCCCCATCCCGGTGAACACATTTAGGATCCAAAGGAGACGGACTCCCGTAGTGACTTGGTTCGTGAGACTGAACACACTGGAGCTGACACCGATGTCCACATTGCTATTCCAAGTCATATTGGTCAAACCATCGGATTGGGTGAGGTTGAAGGGGGTCCGGTAGGTGGCATCGAAGGTCGAGTAAGTCAGGCCACTCGAGATGCGAAACCCGTTGAACCGGATGAATGGACTCCAGTCTTTCGGGCTGTACATCTGGTAGCCAAACCCGAGCGAGGCCTGCATCGATTGGAGACTGATGCCATTCCCGATCAATGAAGAGAGATCCATCGAATAAAACGAGGCCCCGACCGAGAGTTTTGAGGCATCAACCGGCCAGGCGATTTTAATATTTTTGGCCGGAATCATCACTGTCACACCGGTTTTGGCTCCAACACCGATTGGGGGCAACTGGTTGGCCGGGACGCTGATCCCGCTCGAGACACTCGAACCGCTTCCGAGAGCCAAGGCCATACTCCCGCCGAAGCCGAGCAAGAACTTGTCGCTGGAAGTCTGGACGCCGGGCGCCAGGAATGAACGTGAAGAGCCCGCATTCGCATTCCCGACTGCCTGCAAAAAGCTGTCTTGATTGGAGGCGCTTGCAATGGAGTTATTGAAGGAGGACTCGAGTGCATCGGCAAGGGCATCCAAGGCCGCCTGGCCTCCCCCTGGATAGGTGCGGTTAGTGATGTTGAGGGTGAATCCGTAGGCACTGACCGAACCCGAGCCCAACATGAGGAGGAACAGGAAGAGATTTGTTTTCATACCGCCTGATCGGAAATCCGGCGGCCGATCTTGATTCGGAGGCAGCACTTGCGTCAAAAGCCCGCCTTTGCTACACCCGAATCATGCCGAAGACCTTTTTGCTCAAGTCCGAACCCGAGGTCTATTCGATCGATCGCCTGATGCGCGAGAAGAAAACCAATTGGGATCATGTCCGAAACTTCCAGGCCCGGAATGTGCTCCGCTCCTGCAAAGAAGGCGACCTCGCGCTCATTTATCACAGCAATGACGACCGTGCCGTAGTGGGAATCTCCAAGGTGGTGAAGGAGGCTTATCCCGATCCGGACCCAGATCATCCGGGGGACTGGTCCCAGATCGATGTCGCCTTTGTGATGAAACTGAAGCAACCGGTGACTCTGGCCGAAATCAAAAAGACCCCAGAGCTCGCTGAAATGCCCCTGATCAAACAGTCCCGACTCTCCTGCATGGAAATCGGGAAAAAAGAATTCGAACTCATCCTGAAGCTGGGAGACTCATGGGCCGATTTTCGGAAGCTCAAATAAACTGGGCCCCTTTCCGTCCTTGCCTCCCCGGAGAGAAAGCTCCTTATCCACGGAGTCTGCAAACCCCGGAGGGACTCGGTGACCGCCTTCGATTCGTGGCCTTTGCGGAGAAACAGGCCATGGAGGCATTCCGACTGGCTGCGAGTGCCTTCGAGGATTGCACCGAGATCCAACGCTCGAGTTGGCTCCGCCTCGCCGACGAGGAAGCCAAACACTTATCCTGGCTCCTGAACCGAATGGAAGAACTGAGTGTCGAGGCCGGAGAACGCTCCCAAAGTCTCGCTCTCTGGAACTCCTTTGATCGATGTGAAAATGCCGATCAGTTCGCCTTATTCATGGCTAATGCCGAGGAGCGGGGCCGGATCGCGGGCGAACAGTTTTTCGAAACACTGAAATCAACGGATCCCGTGACAGCGGAAATCTTCCGTAAAATCGCGGAAGAAGAAGTGGAACACATCCGGATCGCGGAAAGCGCTCTCCGCACCTGAGCATCGCTTTTCAAACCGGAGCAATAGGCGCACAATGAGGGAATGCACGTCAGCTTCAAAAGTCTCGTTTTGTTGACCCTGATCTTTTGCGCGAACGCCCGAGCCCAGGATGGGGGTAGCCGCTCTGCAGCCTTCGGTTGGTCCTCCAAACGAGCCGAGGTGCGATCGCAAACCCGGTGGAGTCTCGAGGATTGGTTGAAGCAACGGGAGCGCATGAAGTGGTCGGACCTTTGGCTCCAGATGAATTCACCCTCCCCTTATGAGTTTTTCTTGAATGCAGGAACCACCCTGGTTCCCGAGTCGCTCGGGAGAGGTCGGTCCCTTCGTTATGGCGCGGGCGCGTATGTGACAATTTTCGGGCTCGAATATGAACGTCAGAAGGTGTTCGAGGCAGAAGATCACCTCAGGTTCCACGTCCGGTTTTTTGGAAATAGCCTCCAGAACACGAGTCTCACCCTCCACTTCGGCATGAGACAACGTGGGGATCAGGCAAACTTTAATCAATGGTATGCGGGACTCGACAGTCAGATTTACCTACAGAAATACTTCGGACTCACTGCCGGCTACCGCTACCACCTGAAGAGCATTCCGACCGCTCTTTACGGCACACCCTTCGGACACCGACTCGAGGGTGGACCGTTCCTGGACTACGGATTTATCAGGATCTTTGCCAAGTTCCTGGCCGAGACCGAAAACCGCAGCACAGGAATAATCGGAGCTTACGGTTGGAGTGGCGGAGTGCAAGTTTACTTTTGAACTTCGGGGTCAACGCCCTTGATCTTGGCGCCATACCCGGAAACCGTGACTGAGATCTCTTTCCAGGCCCCGAGCAGCTTGGATGTCAATCTGACCAGCTACTTCCCGGAACTTCCAAACCCACCGGTACCCCGATCAGAGGATGAGAGCAACTCCACCTCATGGGTCTGAGGGGTTGCAATCGGCTGGATCAATAGCTGGGCAATCTTATCGCCCGCCATGATTTCTTGAGTCTCTTTTGAAAGGTTCCAAAGAATGACCCCGACTTCTCCGCGATACCCGGAATCAATCACACCCCCGAGCGTCTTGATGCCCCTTTTGCCCATGGAAGACCTGTCCCAGACCAAACCGACAAAACCGGGATCGATCTCGATCGCAATTCCGGTTTTGAAAATACGTCCCTCGCCGGGCTGAAGGACATGGCGCTCGAGCGAATACAAGTCGAGTCCCGCATCGTGCTCATAGGCGCGGGAAGGAACTTTTGCAGCAGGATCGAGTTTCTGGATGTGGAGGGTCTTCATGGGATCTCCTATTTCAGTTCAAACGAAGGACCATTCGCAGGCCCGACTCTTCTCCGGTGATACTCTGATTAGCATTGATCGTCCTGAGAACTCCATCGGTATCAAAGTCATAAAGGCTGGTGGCACCATTGCCATCCACCCAATACAACACCTCGTAGGTCACTTCCGGGGGTGAGGGGTGACGGTAACGGGAAACCGCCAAATGAACCGTGAACTTCCGGAACCGGCCTTTGCCGTTTTCACACTTTACCGTCCAATCATAGGGATTGTCTTCGCGCTCAAGAAAATGACGGCACTTCATCCGGTCGGCCCCATCGAAGGTCTCGAACAAAAAACTCATCCGGTCATTGGAAAGACGGACCGACTCTTTGGCCACTCTCACCGCGGACTCCGCATTTCCGGCACTCAAGCAAAACAAAGCCGACAGCAAACCGAACGACAAAACCGACTTCATACTTTACCTCCAAGCAAAGCCATTGCCTTCCCGACCACTTCAACTTTCGGAATCACAAATTGCTCGCCCGTCTTCAAGAACTTGAGCACCACCTTGCCCTCTTGCAGCTCGGCCTCGCCAAAAAGAATGGCGAGCTTGGCCTCGTGCTTGTTCGCGAGTTTCAATTGCTGACCGAAACCACCTTCGGAGAGCGGGGTCATCACATTGAAGCCGGCATTCCGAAGTGATCGGGCCACTTCTTCTGAAAGCCCCCTGAGTGATAGAGAGGGTAAGGACACGAAGACGTCGATCTCGCTTTCGAACTTCGGAACCAGCCCGTGAGTCTCGAGGAAGTTCTGCAAGGAAACATCCCCCATCCCGAATCCGACCCCGGACAATGATTCTTTTCCGAAGATACCCATCAAGTTGTCGTAGCGCCCCCCACCGAACATGGCACGGTGATTCTCGGGGCTCACATCGTAAATCTCAAAGACTGTTCCGGTGTAGTAGTCGAGTCCGCGCATGATGGTCGGATCGAAGACCACCTGCTTGCTCACTCCAGACTCCTCGAGTGCACGGAACAAGGCCATCAGGTGCTCGGATCCGGCGCAAGGCAGATCACTCCGGATTTGCTCAAGGCTCGACGAAAAGAATTTTTCGAGCTCGGCGATTTTCGACTCTTGGAGTCCTGCCTCGATCAGCCAGCCTTTGAACTTGGCATCATCCACCTTTGCGCGCGCATCGATGGCCTTAACAACTTTATGGGCCTGTTCGGTGGTGAGCTCCATGCGTTTCGTAAAAAACTCATCCATGAGCTGCCTGTGATTCACCCGGACCTGCATCCGCTCACCGCCACCGAAGGCCCGCATGATCTCGACAGCCAGAGTGAGGACCTCGGTCTCGGCCAGCAGAGGGTCTCCGCCGAGCACATCGACGTTGAGTTGCCAGTGCTCGCGAAGGCGTCCGCGCTGGGGCCGCTCGTAGCGCCAGAGGTTCGGAATGCTGTACAGGCGCACGGGCCTGGGCAGTTCATGGATTTTTGCCGCCACCATCCGCGCCATCGTCGGAGTCATCTCCGGACGGACAGCAATCTTGCGCCCTCCCCGGTCTTCCATGTGGTAAAGTTGCTGATTCACAATCTCCTCGCCGGTCTTGGCGGCGTAAAGATCGAAGCTCTCCAGCATGGGGCCACCGTATTCGCGGTAGCCGAAAGACCGGACCGTGGAAGCAAGCTTCCCGAACATCCAATTCCTGAACTGCATGTCTTGCGGATAAAAATCCCGTGTCCCTTTGTAAGACTCCGTAGAAAGCGCCATGATTCAAAGAGTTACCAATGCTCTTCGCGCTTGCCAAGCGATGTTTTTCCCTGAAATACTGGGACAAACTTGGACACACACGAGCCTCACACACTCATTTGGATCAGCCCCGTGGTCCCCCAGACCCAACTGGAGGGGCTTTATCATTGGTTGAACCTCCACCTGACCGATGCGGGACTGCTTCCCTTGACCTCCTTCTCCAAGATCCGCACCCGGATCCTGTCTGAGCCCAGGGAAGCGCTCCGTCTGGAACTCGACATCAGGACTGCGGGCGATCCCGATGCCGTACTCCGTTTCAAAGAGTTGGTCTGGATGGAATTGTTCGCCGGGAGCTTTCCGCTCGAGCGACCTTACGCCCTATCCCTCCGGGAGGAGTCCATCGGCCTCGCTCCCAAAAAACTGGCCTGCTTCGACATGGATAGCACCTTGATTAACGAGGAAGTGATCGACGAAATTGCGAGGACCCAAGGGCTTTATGATCAAGTTTCGGCCATCACCGAACGCGCCATGGAGGGCGGTCTCGACTTCAGCCAGTCCCTGAAAGAGAGGGTGGCCTTATTCCGGGGTATGTCCAAAGCTGCCGCAGAGGGAATCATCCCGGGCCTGACCGTGAGCCCCGGAGGTGAGAAGCTACTCGATCATCTGCGATTCAAAGGTGTGACCACCGCTGTCGTCAGTGGCGGATTCGAGTTCATTCTGAAACACTTTCAGAAAAGCCTGTTCCTCGACCAGGTCTATGGCAATGTACTGGAAACTGACGACGAAGAACGCTTCACGGGCAAGGTGGAGGACCCGATCGTCGATGCGACCTACAAGCAAAAGCTGGTCCACCGGATGAGAGAAAACTATCGGGCATCACGTGCTGAAACCATCGTTGTCGGTGACGGCGCGAATGACATCAAGATGATGGAAGAAGCCGGTATCTCGGTATCCTTCTGTGGAAAACCCAAGTTGACTGCGTCCGTGAACACCTGGATTCTCGACCGGAACCTGCTCTGGATCAAGGCACTCTTATGAATCAACAACCGATCCCCGAACCGCGCAACATTCCGCTCGATCTCTTCCTCACCCTGCTCACCTGCGGCATCTGGAACCTGATGGTGCAAAAGGCCCAGTTCGAGTATTTGAACCGCGAATTGAAGGAAGAGAAGTACTCACTCCTAAAAACGATGCTCTGGTCACTCCTCACCTGCGGAATTTACCTGCTGGTGATCGAATACCGTAAGGCGCGAGATTGGGAACGGATCTCGGGCCAGCCGGGAGATACGGACGCCATCCTCGCCCTGACATTGGGTTTTCTGGGCCTCAGCTTCGTGTTCGATGCGATTCTACAAGACAAGATCAACCGCCGGATCGATCAAGAACAGGCTTTCAAGCCCTGAAAAAATTTAGGCCCGACTTCTGGCTAAAGAAGTCGGGCCTAGGCAACCGCCGCTTACGCGACGCTCACCAATGGAGGAACTGTTTATTTCTTGAGGTTCTTGTACTTGTTCATGAACTTCTCAACGCGGCCGGTGGTATCCACGCGCTTGTCGGTTCCGGTGTAGAACGGATGCGACTTGGAAGAAACTTCGACCTTGAACAAAGGATACTCTTTGCCGTCTTCCCAGACGATCGTTTCTTTGGTTGCGATCGTAGAACGGGTCATGAATGCGAATCCGCTCTGGAGATCCTTGAAAATAACTTCACGGTAAACCGGGTGCATATTGTCTTGCATGATCAGACTCCTTGATTACTTCTTCGAATGGGACGGCATCTTGGTTTCAGTGAAGAGCACGTGCTTGCGCACGATAGGATCGTACTTCTTCAGCTGGATCTTGTCCGTCTGCTTCTGCTTGTTCTTGGTCGTATAGTAGCTATACCCGGTTTTTGCTGAAGAAATCAGCCTTACTTTTTCACGCATGATTCGGTTTCCCGTTAAATTCGGCCCTGGAAGAAAAACAATTTTTCCTCAGCGAACTGCTGACACACAGCCACAACCAGGCCACTGGTTATTTCACTTTAGTGTTGAGACTTTAGGACAAGTTCAGGGAAATTACAAGAAAGACATCAGGAGTTTGATATCCTCATCCTCAAAACGCATCCCGCCGCCGAAAAATGAGGAAAACTGGCCGTTGGCTCTGCGGAATCCCTCCACCCCGCCAATCACGTAAAATATTGAAATTGGCTGGAAAACAGCATAAATCCGACCATCTGGCTCGGCGCTCCAGATCCCGTTCAGGGTCTTGGCCCGGAAATAGAGGTCTGTGACCAGCTGAAGCTGACGCGGATTGTCAGAAGGACCGAGACCGACCCCTACCCGGGTTGCGCCATCCCCCCGGAGCAATCCGACCGCTACATCGAAACGATCCTTGAAGATCTTTCCGAGCATCAAAGAGAAGTTGAAACCCCCTTGGTTCTGAACCGTGGTTCGGACGACGTTGGTGACTCCCGAGACTTCGGTGGTGGTGGTGCTTTGAGTGAAATAACCCCGCGGATCCATATCCACCCCGAGAAGATAATAGCGAGAAGGCTTCGGGTAGATGGCAAGCATCACACTCGCGCGACCCGCATTATACGCCGGAAGCTGATGAATACCGAGGTCCACTTCGAGCTTCATCTCGCTCGCCCGCCCGAGCAGCTTATTCAGGCTCTGCATCGCCTTCTTGAGTTCCTCGGCATAAACCGGATCGTTCAGCACCATCCCGACGGATCCCTGCCCCTGATTGATCCTCGTCATCTGATCGCGCATCTGCTCGATGGCATCCTCGAGTTTCATGAGAGAACGCTGTGCCGTCTGCGTGAGGCCGCCTTGGGGAGAGAATGTCCTCGAGGCCTCCTCGAGGGTCTTGTTGAGCTGGCGTATCGTCCCCCGGATTTCTTCCGGATTGATCGATTCCTTGAGAGAACGGGTGAGAGACTTCATCTCACTCATGAGCGCTTCCATGTCGGTCGATTTTTCGCCCACCGGTACGCTCCGAGCAGTCCCGCCCTCGGCGGCTTGAGCCTCTGCAGCACGGGCTTCAGCCGCATGCGCTGACACAGGAGAAACGAAATCATGGATGGACTTCAACACCCTCCATGAGGACGCCTTGCCGCTATCCGTTGCGGGGGTTTTGGCCTTGTCGTACACTTTGTCTCCAATGTACTTGACCGGCTTCAGCTCGAGGAAGCGATCTCCCAAAAACCCTTCGCTCCGGACATAAGCCCGGGTGTCGGCCTGGATCTCGACCGGAGCGGTGATGCACAATTGAAGGCTCACCCCCGAACTCACCAAACCGAAATCCGAGATGTACCCGATCTCGAGCCCGAGAGACTTGACCGGGGACTTCACCTTGAGGCCGGTGGCATCTTCCACGACCACCTGAATCGGTTCGCAGGTGCGCCACCAATACGGCCGATTGTTGATGTACACCGTAAGAGTCCCGAGGAATCCCAGTCCGAGCAGGGTGAAGAATCCGACTTTTAGCTTGGTTGTTTTGCTTGCTGCGTTTGCGTTTGCCATCACATCCTCGTTGTCATTTCAAAATCAGTTGGCTTCCCCGGAGAGGGAGAATCATGGTCCAGAAGTAATCCAACAACAAAATGGTCAGACAGGCCGCCACCACCGTAGAACGGGTCGACAAACCCACCGAGCGCGCCCCTCCGCTTGCCCGAAAACCGTAAAAACACCCCATCAAAGAAAGTGCCGCACCGAAAGAGATGCTCTTCATCAGGCAATGGAGAAGGTCGATCCAATCCGTCCACTGCCGGAACCCTTTCCAGAAAACCGGGTAACTGAGATCCAACACCCCGCAGGCGATCAAGGCGGAGGCCAGGGTCGCGACCCCACCGAAGAGGAAGGCCAATAAGGGCATCATGGTTGCGCCCGCCAAGACTCTCGGAACGACCAGGTACTCATAGGGATTGACTCCCATGACCTCGAGCGCATCAATCTGCTCGGTCACCCTCATGCTGGCAATCTCGGCCCCGATCCCTGCACCGGCACGCCCGGTGACCATGATCGCACCGATCACCGGCGCCATTTCACGGAAAATCCCCACTCCGAGGGTACCGCCGACGAGAGCCTGGGCACCGAAAAGCTCGAAAGACTTGTATAGCTGATAGCCCAGCACTGCGCCGATAAAGATCGCTGCAACAGTGAGGATCCCCAGGCTACTGACGCCGATGAACTCACACTGATTGAGAAAAATACCCGCTCTCCTCCGGGATTGGCCGACACCTTGGAATGTGCGAGCAGTGAAGATCGTGAACTCCCCAAGCCATTCCATCCATTTTTTGAATCCGTACGCGAGTTTCAAGGTCTCTTCAGTATGAACCGTGGGGCCACATCCTGAAAAGGGAAAAACCCATGGATGTCAACATTCTGCCGAGTTCTCTTCCCTCAATCCCGATAGACTCCGTGGTAGAAGTCGTGCAGAAAATGCAACCCCAGCAGCAAGGAGAGGACGGAGTAGAAAAAACCGCACCCGAAAGCGATGAGAACCGGGTGTACATGGGGAAGGATCTGCAAAGGAAATATCCCGAGAACGACCAGACAGAGCCCGATGACCGCGAGGATATTGTCGTCGCTCACATAGGCGGTGAACCGGACCGCGTTATTGAACTCCCGTCTACGTGTGATCCGGGCCAGCTCGTTCATAGTGGTCGCATCACGGAGCGCCCTCTCCTCCCAATCAGCGGCATGGCGTCGCCGATCGATTTTTTCGAACCACTCCTCAGATACGAAGCGAATAGTGAGAGAGTCGAGCCAGAATCCGAATCGAGGAATCCATCCACCGCCGTTCTCACGCACCTTTTGCGCGTGCTCCCTCCACTCCCGCTCCACGGAGTCGATCTGCTGAAGAATGATGGAACCGAGTTTCCGCTTCATCAATTGATAAACACTTCCACAATGGGCGGCGGTCATGGCGAACAGAAACACGGCGATCAGAATCAATGATGGACGGTAGGTCGGAAAATCATGGATCATCCTGAGAGCCCCCGCGATCATGATCGCATTGAAGGTGACACCGTCCGCGATCGCATCGAGCGTCCTCCCGAATGCGGTCGACTGGTTTTTCATCCGAGCCAGAATCCCGTCCATACAATCGAGAATGGCCCTGAGCTCGAGCAGAAGTACCGCCAAGAGGTAACGCTTGTCGTATACCGAAACCGCGGCCAATACCCCCACGACCCCATGCGCAAAAGAGATCTGATTGGGGCTGATCCCGGTGGGCCGTATCCATCCGGCCAGGCGTTTTGCGACGCGGTGCCGATACAGGCGATTGATCGGATCGAGCAACTCGTGGAGCTTTTTCTGGGAGATGGCGTCCATCTCATCGAATTTTAAGGGCAGTTCGTGGCAATTGGAAAGAAAATCGTGCAGACTGCACCCATGCCGAATCTCACCAAAATCCAACCAGACGATACCGCCCATGCCCGACTCGGTTTCGACAACGGAGAGGAATACCGGGTTCCGTATCTCACTCTTCGTTTCGAGTGCCCTTGCGCCACCTGCGTGGATGAAATGACCGGCAAACGGACCCTTCGGAAAGAAACCCTCCGCGCCGACGTCAAACCCAAACAGATTCTTCCGGTCGGTCGCTACGGAATTTCGATTGCTTGGACCGACGGACACTCCACCGGCATGTATCACTTCGACCGTCTTTACGAGATTGCTCGTAAAGAACTGTAAAAATCTCGGACTTCGGGGTCGACCCTGAACGCAGAGGGCGAAAGCCCCTCCAAGGTGAGATCCTCGAAGGCCCGTACTCGAGAGAGGGCGACATAGGCCTGGCCATGTTCCCACACACCGCGCAAGTCAGCATGGACCCGATCAAGGGTCGCTCCCTGGGCCTTATGGATGGTACACGCCCACGCCAAGTTCAAAGGAAAATTGGTGGCACTGGCAAGCACGCCCCCTTCGGCATCGAGTAAACTGAAGGTGGCCTTGCCAAGTTCCACGGACTTGCCTGAGAACAGCTCGACCACAATCTCCTCGTCTCCGAGCTTGCGGACTGTTCCGAGGGTGCCGTTCACAAAACGGTATTCGGGATCGTTCTGGCGGAACATCACGAGCGCACCTTCTTTCAGGTGCAGCACTTCGGGGATGGGGGCATTGCGGCGGAGTTCATCGAGTCGCTGTGCTTTCCCGAGATACAAGGTGTCGTAGGAGCGGGCCAAGCCGGGTAGCGTCTTCAGGCGCTCCTGGTTGAGTGAATCCGCCTGATTCCGGCGCGCGAAGAGTCGAGTCCCCTGAAAATGCAAAGGCACCGGCGAGGATCTCGACTTCAGAAGGTCGAGCGCTTCGCGGTCCGGATCGCCCCACCTGAGGCGTCCCAGGATCCGGTTCCAATGTTCATCGCGTGAGCGGACCACTTCTTTCAGGACTACCGGATCGAACAGGCTTTCTCTCCAGACACTCGAGTGGAAACACCACGGCCGCTCCGATATCCCTGTTCCGGGCTGGACTTTCACCACCGGTGGCAACTGGGCGAAGTCCCCGACCACCACGACTCGCAATCCCCCCCAAGGCGAAGAGTTTTGCCTGGCCTTACGGGCGATACGCTCGGCGGTCTCGAACTCACTGGTTCCAATCATGGAGATTTCGTCCATGAGTACGACATTGGTTTTCCGAAGACGTTGTACGATGCCTCGATGCTTGAGCGCTCGCTCGACCACGGCATCTGCCCCGCCTTCCATGATCCCCAAACCGAAAAATGAATGAAAGGTTCTTCCTCCCAGAAGAATCGCCGCTGTCCCGGTTGAGGCCAAAACGGCGACTCCACCAGGTTTTTTGATAAAATCGCGGATCACAGTGGACTTCCCGGTGCCCGCGCCTCCGGTCAGGAAGACATTGTTGATGCCATCCAGACTACGGAGCGCGACTGACTGGTCCTGCGTCCATTCCATCAGGAAATCATTCTCCCGCTTCTTCGGCAGTCAATGTAACGGGGATCTTGGTCTCGTGCTTGGCTTTGGCTTTAGCGGTGGGATGCGCATTCCGGATCCGCAGTGCCAGAAGAAGACCGATCAATGACAGCGGAATCATCGCAACCGGCCAATGCCCCCAGTTTGCAGGGTCCTTCGCGGCATCCCCGTTCGGAAGCATCCTGCCGTAGTAGAAGGCCTGAAGCCCCGTGCCGAGATACACCATCCCGTCGATGAGCCCCACGGCGGTTCCCACGTTCTTCTTGCCACTGAAGTCCATACTGGCAGTCCCGGAGAGCATTCCATGGACTCCGATGACGGCCATCGACATGAACACCATCAGGCCTCCGAGATAGGGCGACTGCAGCATGAACACCGCGAACACGCCTCCGACCAGCATGATTCCGTAAAGAACAGCGGAAACGGGCCCACGTCTCGAATCAAAGACCTTGTCCGATATCGTTCCGGCGAAAACACCTCCGAGAATCCCTGCACAACAGAGCAGGAGACCCCAATTCTTCGGAACGAAAGTGTCCATGATGCCGGTCTGCTTGGAGAAAATCAGATACCATTGCATGATGGCGTTCCGGAGGAAGCCTGAACAGAACTCGATGATGGCAATCGTCTGAATGACCGGATGGGAGAACATCCGCTTGGCGATCTCCCACGTTGTCAGGGTCTCGCCTTCCCCGATCTTGGCGTCACCGGCGTCGAAGTCCTGGAACCCGGCTTCGGACGGAAGGTCCCGAACCATGGCGAAAGAGAACAAGAAGAAGACGATCAAGATCAGCGTGGGAACGAAAAACACCCATGGAAGGGAGAGGTTCTTCACGATCAAGGCACCCCAGTCATAGGCGAAGTAAAGTCCGAGAGAGATCAAGATCCCGAAAATGCCCCCGAAGGTCCCCCGTTCCCGGACATGGAACCAAGCCGCATTCACCTTCACAATCGCCACTGCACCGAAGCTCTGGAAATACATGTTGAGTGCGTAAAGAACTGAAAAAGTGACCACCAGGTTATCCGTGTATCCGTACCAGGTCACGAGGCCCATCAGGAGGTTCGCCATCGAGGCACCCAGCGCACTGATCAGAATAGTGCGCCTGCCCCCGAGCTTGTCCGTCAGAGGACCATTGATCACGAATGCGCAACCGTACACCCAGGTTCCGATCGAGAAGATGGTCCCGAAGTCGGCATTCGTCATCAGGTCACCGAAGGCATTCTTACTGACCGTCAGATTGTATCGCCCCATGTACAAGAAGGCATAGGTCAAACCGAGTGGAAGCCAGTTCCAGAGCCTTCTACGCTTGAAGGCATCACTGTGCCCCACATCCACTTTCGGAAGACGGGAGAGCACGAGCCCGATTGCCACGAGCAGGATCAGAATGGGCATCGCCTGTTTGAGACTCTCGAAAAACATGGTGGCTCCTTCCGGGAGTGGATTAAGTCATTGAAATTCTGTGACTGTGACCCTACCAACCCGGAGGCCGGCTTTCAAGGAAAACACCGTGCATTAAAGCGTGCCAAAACCGGAATTATCAGGTATACTTGCCGCGCTTATGCGCCTACCTCTATTTGTAAATCGTGAGAACAAGTACATCGCCGGCGCGATCATGTACGCGATCGGATACGCCTGTTACTACGTCACCAACCACAATCCGGTGTTCACTCCACGGGAACTTCCGATGAATTGGATCGACCTGAACACCCCGTTCCTGCCCTGGTCGCTTCTGATTTACATGAGCGAGTACTTCTACTTCGCCTTCGTTTATATCCTGCTCCGGGACTACGACAACATCAACAAGTACCTCTACTCCTTCTTCACCCTTCAAGTGGTCAGTTGTGGGATTTTCGTCGTTTATCCGACTATTTATCCTCGTGAACTCTTCCCGGTTCCGACTGACCTGCCACAATGGTTGCAAGCTTCATGGAATTGGCTCCGGACCCAAGATGCGGCAACTAACTGTCTTCCGAGTCTTCACGTGAGCTCGGTGTACCTTTCGGCTTTTGCCTTTCTTTCGGAGAACCGTCGCAAACTCTTCTGGACGTTCTTCGTCTGGTCGACCGCAATCGCCCTTTCGACTTTGACCACCAAGCAACACTACCTGGCCGATATCGTGAGCGGTCTCGGCTTTGCGGTGGTTTTTTACACCTGGTTCCACACCAAGCAATCTTATTCCCGTATCATCCCGATCGAGATCGAAGCCCGCTCGAACTAGACTGCCAGATCCCGCGCGATGGCGAGCATATCCAACGAGAGCCCAGAAGGAGCTGAGCTGAGCTTGGAAAATGAGGTCAGGGCGATTTTGGACCCTTGAACACCGACCATGCCCTCCCGAACACCACCGAGAAGGGCGTGTACACCCACCGCCCCGAGAGTCGATGCGAGCAGACGGTCGTGGGCACTCGGACTTCCGCCCCGTTGGGTATGGCCGAGGATGGCGACCTTGGTGGAATAACCCCGCTTTTCCAGCTCTTTGGCCAATGGCGTGACCCCACCGAACTGACATCCCTCCGCCACGACAATGATACTGCTGGTTTTTCCGCGACGCGCTCCCCGATCGATGCTTTCACATATCGAATCAATCGAAGTCTTGAACTCCGGTACGACAATACTTTCGGCACCTCCGCCCATCCCGGTATGCAAGGCGATCATTCCCGAGTGGCGACCCATCACTTCGACAAGAAAGATCCGGTCATGCGAGGAAGCGGTATCCCGGATCCGGTCGATCAATTCAATACCGGTGTTCACAGCGGTATCGAATCCGATCGTATCGTCCGTGCAAGGAATGTCGTTATCGATCGTACCGGGTATCCCCACCACCGGGATGCCGCTCTCCTGATGGAGCAACTTGGCGCCCCGGAAGGATCCATCTCCGCCGATGACCACGAGCCCCTCGACTCCTTGGCTCTTGAGCATCTTGATTGCCTTCTTCCTGCCCGAGACCTTGTGGAATTCCGGACATCGCGAAGTCCGCAAGATCGTCCCCCCGCGCTGGATGATATTGGCCACCGATGCAGGAACCATGGGATGGATAAGTCCTTCGAGCAACCCTGCATAGCCACGCTGAATGCCCATGGCCTCGGCTCCGTGGGCGATCGTGGTCCGGACGACGGCGCGGATCGCGGCATTCATTCCCGGTGCATCTCCCCCACTCGTGAGGACTGCGATACGCTTCACTGCTTTTTTCGAAGTTTTGAATTTCGGGATCTCGAACATGGGTCGACTCCTCAGGGTTTCAATTCATCAGGCAATCTGAAATCGGAACGGGGTGAGAGCGATACAGAATGGACCTTCGGTCCGGGAGGAAGCGTCGTCCTCTTGAACTGCTGGGTAAAGAAACGCTTGAAAAAAATACCGTGGGCCAACTCGATCTGATTCCGGAGTTCCCGACGATCGTCGAATGCGACCCGTGCCAATGCCAAGATCTTCTCTTTTGAGTACCCTGAGGAGAGAAAGGCATAGAGAAAAAAATCGTGGAGATCGTAACTCCCGATGAGGCTCTCTGTCTCCTGGGCGATCTCCCCCGATTCGTCAGGGGGGAGTAATTCTGGCGAAATCGGTAAAGCCAGAATTTTCTCAAGAATCTG